>NZ_LLXS01000046.1:0-53460 GCF_001431585.1 Stenotrophomonas pictorum JCM 9942
GGTTTTGCGGGGGGATTACCTCATCATCGATAATCAGAAGAGGCAGCTTCGTGACTCGCTTCCTGACCAAAGGAAGCTTCCGGTCGTCCAAGATGGGCATTGATTCCGAATCCTGAATCGATTGATCTGCCACATGGTTCTGGATCCATGTAAGCAATCGAGCTAGTACCGACTTGTTTTTCTTGACAACAAACAGCCACGGCCGTTGCTCTGGCGATATGGAAAGCTGCTTGGCTGCACGACCACCAAAATCACCGGCGTTGGCCCGCGTGGTGGCACAGTTGGGCTTGATGGACATATCGGTATCGATGAGACCAACACCCACTCGTCGCAATATACCACTTTCGTTAGTGGCTTCGTACCCAAGAAAACCTTCTTCCAATCGAATTTGCGTTTGCGAACGTAGATTGTTGTGCAGTCCAGCCAGGACAATGATCACCTTGTATTGAGCGTCCGCGGCCTTGCATACCAAACCGGTGTAGCTTGCTGTCTTGCCTGATTGCACATGACCAACAACAAGGCCGCGTCGGCTCCAACTTCCCGACCGGCTGGGATCCTCAAGCATTCCCAGGATCTTATCCGTCGACTTGTCAAGCTTGTCAGCTATATCCCAAGAGAGATCATTTTCGACGAGCTCGCGATAGCGCTGCCAATAGCGCCAATCCTTTTTCCTAGCAGCATCAAGCCATGGCTCATGCCCCGTATCGTCATTGAGGCTGATGTCCTCACCAATCCAGATGCTGAATCTGCGGATCAATTCGTCAGTCACACTGTCCCGATCAAGACCCACCGACCATTTTGGATTCAGCATCAGGGCAATGTCGATCTTCTCGTGGATCAACGCCGAAGTGATGCCACCCTTGTCCTCCTCCTCTTGAAGAAGCATCTGGACAAATCGAATCGTCTTGCTTTCATTTGAGTCGCTCATGCGTATCCCCGGTTACATTCCATTGATTTCAGCAGGCAGCCCATGGACCAGATCGGCATGCAAATCGAAAGGCTCGGTCTTCAACAGCTTCTTTTTGGCCATCTCCGGTGACATCCCGGATTTGAGCACCAAGGTTCGGTACAGCCCCAAGAGGATCTTCTTGACGGATTCATCCGCCTCCCCTGTAAAACCGCCTTTTGCATGCTCACCTGATTCGGCTGCCTCAAGCCAGATTCGTTGGACAGGAATGGTCTCCTCCAACACCCGGAGCAATACTTCGACCCGCTCCCCCAATCCTCCGCCTTCATCCAATAATGACTTTATTACCGGATGGTTCCGATCGACGCGATACCGGCGACCGGATGCGAGCTCTTTGGACATCCACACCGATGCCAGATCCTCGACTCTTCCCGTTGACGAGTTGGATTGGGCACGATGCAGGAATACCTTCCTGGCTCTGTCCCGGGCATCTTCTGCCAATCGGGTCAATTGTTCCCTGAGTATTACAGGGGGATGCGCAGAGGACTTGCGAACGTCGATTTTCCAGTCGGCGTCGGTACTGTTTGGAATATCCAGTCGGATACGTGCGAGCCGATGTGCTTCATCCTTGGACCAGGACCTTCCGCGCCCCAAACCGAGCCAGCTTCCTGCGACCAGAAGCCTACGCCCCCTGTAGACATAGAAGCCCTGCTGTGAGGACCACCCCTCCGGACCACCTGCATCGAGATATGCCTTTTCGCCAAGACGATCCTTGTGGGGCAACACGAATGTCTGGGCAGTAACCTTCCAGCTTCCGCTACCCATCGGAGCTTCAGGAGATCGCCATGTGGCGGCATTCGCAGACAGGAACGGGTCCCATGGCTTCAGCGGACGATCGTTGATAAACAGCTCGAACCGGCCTCCACTTTGATCGAGGAATCTGTGGAACACCATCGACAGATGTGCTTCCACCCTGTCCACCAGATCATGGAAGTCCTGTTCCTTGTACGCCGGAGAAACTATTCGATCCAGCACTTCCCATAGGACAACCGTTCCACTCTCCTTGGCCCCTGACTGGGCCAACTTGGATTCCGAGCCCTCGTGTGCCCCCTCCAAAAGATGCCAGTTGCCCTGCGGATCATTGGCAAGAACATCAAGATCCCATCGCAGACAACTGGCGCTGCCAGTCTTGGTGCTTCCAACGGTGAGCCGCCTTGCCTGGGAGAACGATGCCGTCTTGAGGCCGAGCCCAAATCTCCCCAAATCGGAAGTCGAACGGTGATGAAGCGGATTCCTGTCTCCTAGCTTCATCGCGCTTTCAAGCTCAGCATCCGTCATACCGCACCCATCATCGGCAATCGTGATCCAGCTATCCAATCCAGACCAATGGAAATGGATAAAGACCCTTCCCGCCCCGGCGGAAATGCTGTTATCCACCAGGTCTGCCAGCGCAGTTTCGGTTGTATAGCCAAGGCCACGAAGTGCCTCAACCATCGCCGCCGCCTTGGGAGGTGCATCACGAAATCTCGCCGATCCTGATTGACCCACAGTCATTGGACTTCTGCTCCTACATATCCTCTCAATACCGCAATGATTCTTTGCGGGTGACGCAAGGCACTTAGTGCTTTATTTTCGATCTGACGTATCCGCTCTCTCGTGACGCCATACATCTGCCCGACTTCCTCAAGAGTCATCTCGGAACCATCCAAAAACCCGAATCGGTGCCGAATGACGCCGGCCTGCCTACCTTGAAGTTCATCGATGCCTGACTGGACGATCCGCTCCATCTCTGCTCGTTCCGCGAATGCAAAAGGATCAGCCGCCTCGTCGACAAACGACATCACAGCATCATGGTCTGAAAGTGAATCGCCCCATAGGGAGGCATCATCCACTATCGAGAAGACCTTCCGGATTTCAATTTCCGAGTATCCAGATGCACTCGACAGCTCGGAGATGGGCATTTCGCGCGGGGAATCGAAACCAGCCACCCGCGCCGACTTTGCGACCTTCCACAGTCGTTCCGTCATGTGCACTGGCACCCGAATGAGCCTTCCCTTGTCCGCGATCGAACGGGTTACGGCCTGCTTCAACCACCAGGTTGCATAGGTTGAAAACTTGTACCCGCGATGAAAATCAAATTTTTCGATAGCCCTTAGCAACCCCAGAAAAGCATCTTGGATACGATCCATCTGAGGAAGACTCGACCATCCGTACTTTGCAGAGACCGAAATAGCCAATCGCAGATTGGCCATGAACATCTCACGTTCCAAGCGGACCCCACGCTGAACGATATCGTTCAATTGGCAATTGTCGCTTCCGAGGGCAACTAGCGTGCCGTGTATTACCTTGATGCCAAGCAACGTCAGTTCCAGTTGCTCAAGCGTATCCATAGCCCTCTTGGAACACTCGACATCCCCCTTGTCCGAACATGAAAGGGCGGCTGTTTCCAACAGCGATGTGAACTTCGTTGCAACAAGGGCGTTGTCGCCCTCGCCCCCAACTTCATCCACACCCATACGGCTAATATTGCCAACTAGATAAGGGTTAGCGGCAATCATCCTCTTCAGCTCAAGAAGAGCAGCAACCACCTTGTCGTCACTTGAGATGACCCGGATCGCATCATTTACTGCCAATGAAATCAGCAGTCCGAGCCGCTCCTCGCCATCGCGGTCGAGCAAAACAGAATTCTCCACATCCCGGATCAAGTGAGAGAATGGATCATTCGTCTTGGCGGACAGGTCTCGCAAATACGCCCAATATTCTTCGGAAACATCATCCGGCTCGAATTTCTCGTCGACCAATGGGGCAAAAAGCCACTCGCCCCCCCCCTCATCGTGGAAGACCCCCAAATCACCCATCAACTGTTGCAGGTGTTGAGCGATTTCCTTTTCAGAATTTCCCCCTGCGTCCAGAGAAATCGCTTCGATCTGATTCTGCTCGTAGTAGCCGAGCTCCTCGGCCCGACCAATCAGCGTGGCAAGCAGAGACTGGATATCGTCCCTTTGCAGTTCGATGACTGTGGCCAAGCCACTTGGGTTTGGCAAATCAATTTTGATGTCTTCCCAACTGCCATCTTGGCTCGGGGCCTTGAACTTCAACGATTCTTTTTGCGCTTCGATGACCTGGGATCGGAGCGCTCCATCGTCCATCGGTGCCAAAACAACGGCATCCTCTTCCCATTCACCGAAAAAATCGGAATCCGACTCAGCATCTGGAGTGCAGCCGATGAGCGTCTCTTGCTCTTGCTCTCGCTCCGGTGCAGCGAGCTCTAGGAGCTCAACCACCTTTTGCCTGCCCGCAAGCCTCGCTGCATCAATCGCTGATGACCCGGAATCATCCTTTGCATTCCGGTCCGCGCCATGCTCAAGAAGCAACCGGCACAACTCAAGGTGCCCCTCCTGCGCCGCAAACATCAAGGGAGTGCGCCCGCGTTGGTCCACGGAATTAACGTCCCTACCATCCGCAAGATGGCTGGAAACCCATTCGACATCGCCCCGCTGTATGGCAGCTCGAAACAGGGGGTGCAAGACAGACTTGGGCACTGCTACCCACATCAGCAGCCACCTCCGGATCCGAAAATGGAAATCGAAACTTCCAGCTTCATATGCACAGAAGACCGATCCATGACTCCCCCAAGCCCTGTATCACTTCCTTAGAATCGACCAGACAACTTTGGCGATCTGCCGAGCCACCAAGGGCGGGACCGCATTGCCGACCTGTACGTATTGCTGGGTCCGGTTTCCGAGGAACAAGTAGTCGTCAGGAAAGGATTGCAGACGCGCAGCCTCGCGCACGGTCAGGCTTCTACACTGCCTGTAATCCCAATGAATGAAAGCATGACCATCCTTTGACAGGTGGCTGGTCACCGTATTGGACGGTCTGCCCTGAATCTGCACGCGGAACCGATCAGCAAAAGCGCCCGAATCCCAGTTTTCATGCTCTGGAGCCAGCTTCTTTGGGAACTCGCTGCTCGATGGCGAACAATGCATCGCTTTCGCATAGGCAGCACAGAACATGTAACGCCCGAGATCCGATTGCATGTGACCACGCGTCTCATGATTGAGAACAACAGTCTGCTTCCCTCTCAATCGGTCGGCATACTCGCTTGATGTGTTTCCATACTCGGTTGAACGGCGACCGAGGGTGTGTGCAGGACTGAGCTTCTTCAACCTCTCTGCCACGTCCGGCAGCGAACTACCCAAAGCACGAATCACACGATCTCGCTCGGACAACATGGCTTTGCGCCACTTCTCTTCATCATCTATCTGCCGGCTGAGGCCGCTACGCAGTTTTGGCAGACCAGCCAAGGCATTCTCCACGGATACCCGCTCCTTGACCACATCCAACCCTGGAAGCGTGGCAATCCCTGCGTGCATCAAGTCCTCGCGCACTCCCATGATGATCACCCGATGCCTCGCCTGGGCGGCACCATGATCCTCACAGCGAATAATGAATGCGCTCGGATCCTTTGCGACCAGTTCGCTTGATCGCTCCTGCCCCTCTCCTACGTGGATCGGAAGAAGCACGTATTTTCTGTCGCTTTTCCCTTCCTGTTTTGACCTTTGCAGGGCTGCTGCAGGATTGGACAGGTCGCGCATGATGGCCGAGAACATTTCCTTATTTCCGACCTTTGAGGTTAGTATCCCCTTCACGTTCTCCATGATGAAGATGGCGGGGGAGAAATCAGCCAGGATGCGGAGATACTGTTTGTAAAGAAAATGCTTCTTGTCGCCTTTGGTAAGAAAGCCATCCACATTCATCTGGCGGGAGCGACCAACAAGGGAATAGGCTTGGCAAGGAGGACCGCCGATCAGGATCATTTCATCGTAGTTGTCCCGCACCTTGCTGATGCGATCAAACAGGAGTTGATTGTCCTTCTCTTCTCCCAAAGTCAGGTTGAGCGCCTCCTCTTCAGCCTCCTTCCAAAGATCCTGCCAAGGCCCTACACCGAAATGGATCGCAGGTGGACTTGCATCACCCTTGGCAACTTCAGCCAAATAGTCGTAGTACGCTTGAGGGACGCCCCCCTCTTTCCTGACGAGCAATCGATAGAACGCCCTTAGCCGAAGCGTCGAGTGCGCCGATTTCTCCATTTCTGCGGATACAGCCAGTTCGAATGGATATGTCCCCGCATCCTTGTCGGTGCGGAAACTGCTGAATCCTTCACCCAGCCCACCTGGGCCGGCAAAGATGTCGATTACACCAATTGACTTGCGTGTTGCAGACAAAACGGGATTTCCTGAAATGGTTGATGTAATGGATGCCGGCACGCGCTCTGCGCTCATGTCACGGATCCAGGCCAAGAACACCAAGCCGGAACTGATCGTTCGGCGGCAGCTGTGGCGGTACGGCTATCGCTTCCACCTTCATGGCAGGAAGCTCCCCGGGAAACCAGATATCGTCCTGCCCAAATGGAAAGCAGTCGTCTTCGTGCATGGATGTTTCTGGCATCGGCACGAAGGGTGTCCGCACTTCCGCCTGCCCAAGACGAGAACACAATTCTGGGATGACAAGCTCAGGCGTAACAGGGAAAGAGATACTGCCGCTGTGGTGGCACTTGGAGAAATGCACTGGAGGGTCGCGATCGTCTGGGAGTGTTCGATCAGAGCCAATCATATCGCGGCAGTCGAGCAACTCTCCACCTGGCTTCGAGCCGGAAGCGGAAGCATGCAAATTGAAGTACTTGATGGCGTGATGGTTCAAGAACCAATCCCGACTGCCACCGGCTGAAACATGAAGCCGCTTGGAACCCATCATCCTGCCCCGCACCTTTTTTCGAAAGCGACCTTGGTCGAAGCACGTCTCAATGTCTGCGACTCGCCCCCTAGACCTGCTCATTTTAGTCACAATTCAAGGGATATCTCTTCGGCACAACTTGATTCTGTAACTTCAGATAGCCTTGGTGAAATCGACAGTTGCAGGAAAATGGCGAAACGCGAAAAAAAAGAAGGGCTGGGCTTTACAGCCCAGCCCTTCTTTTTCAACAGGCGTTCAAAGTCAAGAGTCGAACCTATATTTTTCCACGGGCGGCAAATTTCAAGTCTGCGGCCACAACTCACATATTCCGCCGATATTCCCCACCGACGTCATACAGCGCGTGGCTGATCTGACCGAGGCTATGGGTTTTGACCGCTTCGATCAACGCTTCGAAGACATTCTTACGGTCGCGGGCGGTTTTCTGCAGGTAGGCAAGGCCGTGGCCGTCGTGGATTTCACCGGCTGAGTCGCCCTGCCCGACTTCGTGGGCGTGCGAGGTTTCGCCCTTGGGGGCCAGTGCGTTGCGGTTGCGCTGCCAGGTGTGGACGTTTTCGATCTGCTGGCCCTTTTCTTCTTCGGTCGAGCGGATCAGTTCGATTTCGGTGGCCACTTCGCCGGCGTGTTCCTTGGGCAGGAACATGTTGACGCCGACCAGCGGCAGGCTGCCGTCGTGCTTCTTGTGTTCGTAGTAGAGCGACTCTTCCTGGATCTTGCCGCGCTGGTACATGGTGTCCATGGCGCCGAGCACGCCGCCGCGCTCGCTGATGGCTTCGAACTCCTTGTAGACGGCTTCCTCGACGATATCGGTGAGCTGATCGACGATGAAGCTGCCCTGCCAGGGGTTCTCGCAGAAGTTCAGCCCCAGCTCCTTGTTGATGATCATCTGGATAGCCACCGCGCGGCGCACGCTCTCTTCGGTGGGCGTGGTGATGGCCTCGTCGTAGGCGTTGGTGTGCAGGCTGTTGCAGTTGTCGAACAGCGCATACAGCGCCTGCAAGGTGGTGCGGATGTCGTTGAACTGGATTTCCTGCGCGTGCAGGGAACGGCCCGAGGTCTGGATGTGGTACTTCATCATCTGGCTGCGTTCGTTGGCGCCGTAGCGCTCACGCATGGCGCGTGCCCAAATACGGCGGGCGACGCGGCCGATGACGGTGTATTCCGGGTCCATGCCGTTGGAGAAGAAGAACGACAGGTTGGGCGCGAAGTCGTCGATGTGCATGCCACGGGCGAGGTAGTACTCGACGATGGTGAAACCGTTGGACAGGGTGAAAGCCAGCTGGCTGATCGGGTTCGCGCCGGCTTCGGCGATGTGATAGCCGGAGATGGACACCGAGTAGAAGTTGCGCACCTTGTTATCGACAAAGTACTGCTGGATGTCGCCCATCATGCGCAGCGCGAACTCGGTGGAGAAGATGCAGGTGTTCTGCGCCTGGTCTTCCTTGAGGATGTCGGCCTGCACGGTGCCGCGCACGGTGGACAGGGTTTGCGCCTTGATGCGGGCGTAGGTGTCGGCATCGACCAGCTGGTCGCCGGTGACGCCCAGCAGCGCCAGGCCCAGGCCGTTGTTGGTGGGCGGCAGTTCGCCGTGGTACTGCGGACGGGTGCGGCCTTCGAAGATTTTCGCGATCTTCGTCTCGGCTTCGGCCCAGCGCGCGGGATCTTCCTTCAGGTATTTCTCGACCTGCTGGTCGATGGCGGTGTTCATGAACATCGCCAGGATCATCGGCGCCGGGCCGTTGATGGTCATCGACACCGAGGTGGTGGGCGCGCACAGGTCGAAGCCGGAGTACAGCTTCTTCATGTCATCCAGGGTGGGGACGTTGACGCCGGAGTTGCCGATCTTGCCGTAGATGTCCGGGCGCGGCGCCGGGTCTTCGCCGTACAGGGTGACGGAATCGAAGGCGGTGGACAGGCGCGCGGCGGGCTGGCCGACACTCAGGTAATGGAAGCGGCGGTTGGTGCGCTCGGGCGTGCCTTCACCGGCAAACATGCGGATGGGATCTTCGCCGGCACGGCGGTACGGGTAGACGCCGCCGGTGTACGGGTAGGAGCCGGGCAGGTTTTCCTTCTGCAGGAACACCAGCAGCTCGCCCCAGCTGCGGTAGGTGGGCGCGGCGATCTTGGGGATGCGCTGGTGGGACAGCGATTCGCGGTAGTTCTCCACACGGATGGCCTTGCCGCGCACCTGGTATTCGGTGACGTCATCGGTGATGGATTTCAGCCGTGCCGGCCATTCGCGCAGCAGCCGCAGCGCTTCGGAATCCAGTGACTGCACCGCATCGTTGTAGCGCTGGCGCAGGGTGCGCAGGCTGGTATCGGCGTTGGCGTCGGTAAGCGCGTCGGCCGGGAACAGATCCAGCGCGGCCGGCAGTGCGGCATCGCCCAGTTCCTTGAGCGCCTGCCAGCAGCTCTGCGCGCGCTCGGCGATTTCGGCCTGCGAGTCGATGCGGGCGTTGATGCTTCGGCCCTGCTCGGCGATCTCGGCCAGGTAGCGCACGCGGCTGCCGGGAATCAGCACGGTGGCGCGTGGTTCCTTGAGCGTGGTGTCGATGCGGGGAATAAAACCGGGGTCAGAGTCCGGTTTTTCAGAAACAGGACTCTGACCCCGGTTTTTCTTCTCGTTCAACAGCCGGCACAGGTTGGCGAACATCCAGCTGATGCCAGGATCGTTGAACTGGCTGGCGATGGTCGGATAGACCGGCACGTCCTCGTCTTTCATGGTGAAAGCGACGCGGTTGCGCTTCCACTGCTTGCGCACATCACGCAGCGCGTCTTCGGCGCCGCGCTTGTCGTACTTGTTGAGCACCACCAGCTCGGCGTAATCGAGCATGTCGATCTTTTCCAGCTGGCTGGGCGCGCCGAAATCGCTGGTCATCACATACATCGGGAAATCGACCAGATCGACGATTTCCGAATCGCTCTGGCCGATGCCGGCGGTTTCGACGATGACCAGATCAAAATGCTGCGACTTCAGAAAGCCGATGCAGTCGCGCAGCACGGTGTTGATGGCCGCGTGCTGGCGGCGGGTGGCCATCGAGCGCATGTACACGCGCGGTGAGCGCAGCGAGTTCATGCGGATGCGGTCGCCCAGCAGCGCGCCACCGGTGCGGCGGCGGGTGGGATCGACCGAGATCACCGCGATGCGCATGGCCGGGAAGTTGGCCAGGAAGCGGTTGAGCAGTTCATCGGTGACCGAGGACTTGCCGGCGCCGCCGGTGCCGGTGATGCCGATGACCGGCGTCTTGCCGGAGGCGAGCTGCCACTGCTTGCGCAGGTGCGCCAGCTCGGCCTCGCTGTAGTTGCCGTCTTCCAGCTGCGAGAGCACGCGGCCGATGCCGATCTCGTCGCCCTGGGCCGGGGCCTCGTCCACCGCATCGCGGGCGTGGGCATCGCGTGCGCTGCCGGCACGGGCGACCACGTCCTCGATCATCTCCACCAGCCCCATCTTCATGCCGTCGTTGGGATGGTAGATGCGCTCCACACCATAGGCCTGCAGCTCGCGGATCTCTTCCGGGGTGATGGTGCCGCCACCGCCGCCGAACACCTTGATGTGGCCGGCGCCGCGCTCCTTGAGCATGTCCACCATGTACTTGAAGTACTCCACGTGGCCGCCCTGGTAGGACGACAGCGCGATGGCGTCGGCATCTTCCTGCAGTGCGGCCCGTACCACGTCCTCGACACTGCGGTTGTGGCCCAGGTGGATGACCTCCGCGCCCTGCGCCTGGATCAGCCGGCGCATGATGTTGATGGCCGCATCGTGGCCATCGAACAGGCTGGCGGCGGTGACAAAGCGCAGGGGGGTGCGGCCCGGATCGAGCATGGGGGGCTGGACCTGCGGAACGTGGGGGGCGGGAGTACTCATGGGCCGTACGACATCCTGTTTCTGTTGAAACCGATGATAGAACCGGGGGCGTGAGAGGTCAGGTTGCAGCGCAGCGTGACCTTTGCGGTTTTTGCAGGCGCCGGCCGCGCTTGCGCCTGCCCCCGGGGTTCCCCCGATTTGCGGCCCTGGGAGTGCGTGATAACTATCTGCCCCGAAGAACATCTGCCTTCGGGGGAGCAGGCATCGCATGTCACGTTCTACGGCAACACTGCAACTGGCTTCACTGGACGACTACCACCAGCAACTGGTGCGCATGCTGTTGCAGATTCTGGAGCCCCGCCTGCACCACCGTTGGCAGACCCTGGCCGGCGGCGACGCCGACGCCTATCTGGTCGATACCGGGTGCAGCGCCGGGCAGCAGCAGTTGGGGCAGCTGCTGGCCGGGCAACGCGGTGGTTGCGTGATCACCCTGGGCGAGGACACCACCACGGGCGTGTTCTGGCAGCTGCCCAAGCCGCTGCGACTGAATGGGTTGCTGACCGCGCTCAATGCGTTCTCCAGCCAGGCCCCGGTGACGCCCGCCGTCGTGGCGCCCGCCGTCGCGGCCGGCAGCTGCCGGTACCGGCTGATCGAATGGCCGGCGCTGGAGCGCGGCATGGACCACCCCGATGAACTGCGTCTGCTGTCGGTGCTGTCACGCCGTGCGCTGTCGTGCGCGGAGATCGCGAACATGCTGGACCTGTCGGCCAGCCGCGTGACCGCGATCGTGCAGCGGCTGGACGCGGACGGGCTGCTGTCGCGCGAGGCGGCAACACCGGTGATCACAGCGGTTCCTGCGACACCGCCGCCGCGTGACCGCGGCCTGATCTCGCTGCTGCGCCGCCGCTTCGGTCTGTAAGCCATGCACCCTCACAAATTCCTGTTCGTCGGCGCGCCCGGCGCCGGCAAGACCACGGCCATCGCCGCGGTCAGCGACATCGCCCCGCTGTGCACCGATGTGCCCTCCTCCGAGGAGGACCGGCAGACCACGGTAGCGCTGGATTTCGGCGAGACCCGGCTGGGCGAGGACCTGCGCTTGGGCCTGTACGGCGTGCCGGGGCAGCAGCGGTTCGAGTTCCTGTGGCCGGTGCTGGCGCCGGGCACGCTGGGCGTGCTGTTGCTGCTGGACGCGCGCGATGCGCCCGACGGCGAGCGCGTCCAGTGGCTGCTGCAGCGCTGCGGCGAACATCTTTCCCATGCCGAACTGGTGGTGGGCATCACCCATGGCGATCTGCCCGGTGCCCATCCGCCCGCACGTTTCATCCCCCCGCTGGCCGCCTGCGGGATCGACGCCCCGGTGCTGGCCGTGGATACCCGCGTGCCCACGCAGGTGCAGTCGCTGCTGCGCGTGCTGGTGGCCCGCATCGAATCCCAGGCCCTGCTGTCATGACACTGCTTCCTCCTGTCTCCTCGCGTCCTGCGTTCTCCGCCCCCGCCCTGCCCACCGCCGCCTGCCAGCAGCTGTTGCAGGAATTCCTGGACGGCCCCTGCGACGTGCGTGCGGCCCTGGTGGCCACGGCCGATGGCCGCCTGATCGCCGTGGCCAGCCGCATCGAGTTCGAGCCCTCGCGCATTGCCGCCATCGGCGGTTCGATGCTGGCGCTGTCTGAAGCCTGCGCCCGCGAACTGGGCCACGGCACCTGCCGCAACAGCCTGATCGACTGCGAGCTGGGGATGACCGTGATCCTGCGCGTGGGCGCACCGCAGGGCGGCTGGGCGCTGACCACCATCGGTACGCGCGGCAGCAGCCTGGGCCTGCTGTTCAACCATTCCAAACAGCTGGCCGAACAGCTGGCGGTCGTCGCCGCGCAATCGCACTCCCTCACCCCACGCGTTTCCCTCCCTCTTGCCTAAGGAAGTCACCCGATGAGCCTCTCCCAGACCTGCCAGACCATCCTCGAAAAAGTGGACGACGGTTTGGCCTGTGCCCTGATCGACCTGGAGTCCGGCCTGCTGCTGGGTATCCACAACCGCGCCACCCACCTCACCGAGGCCTATCTGGACGCGGTGGCCGCCGCCTCGGTGGAGATGTTCCGCGGCCGCAACGTGCGGGTGGTGGAAGACATGATTTCCCAGCATCGCGGCGACGAATCGATGCGGATGATCCAGGAGATCCAGATGTCCACCGAACGCACCTATCACTTCATGAGCGTGCTGCCGGAAAAGAAGCACATGCTGGCGATGCTGATCACCGGGCGGCGTACCAATCTGGGTATGGGCTGGGCCACGCTGCGCGCCGGCCTGCCGGAGCTGTCGCGTTACTGCCCCTGAGGTGACAGGCCGCCCCGGCCACCGCGGCCGGGGCGGCCTCCCGGAAGGCCCGTAGACATCGCTTCGGAGGGAATGCTTTAGAATGGCGCCCGCGACCAAGTCACTCACCCCGACGACGTCGCATTTTTGTTTTATGGACCGCCATTTGGCTGCACGATCACGGACGTTGCCGCAGTAGCGCAATCGGAGCTTCCATGCTTTTCGAAACCCTCGAGACCTCTGGCCACGAACAGGTCGTGTTCTGCCACAACCGCGACGCCGGCCTGAAGGCCATCATCGCGATCCACAACACCACGCTCGGCCCGGCACTGGGTGGCGTGCGCATGCGCCCCTATGCCAGCTCCGACGATGCGCTGCGTGATGTGCTGCGACTCAGCCGCACCATGACCTACAAGAACGCGCTGGCCGGCTTGAATGTGGGCGGCGGCAAGGCGGTGATCATCGGCGACCCGAAGGTCGACAAGAGCGAGGTGCTGTTGCGCGCGTTCGGCCGCCAGGTCGAGGCGCTGGGCGGGCGTTACATCACCGCCGAAGACGTGGGCACCGACGTCAACGACATGGAGAACATCTACCTGGAAACCGGTTTCGTGACCGGTGTGCACCAGGCCCATGGCGGTTCCGGCGATCCGGCGCCGTTCACCGCCTACGGCGCGCTGCAGGCGCTGATGGCCTCGCTCAACCGCAAGTTCGGCCATGAGGAAGTGGGCAAGGTCAGCATCGCGGTGCAGGGCCTGGGCCATATCGGCATGGAGCTGGTGAAGCTGCTGCGCGAGCGCGGCGCCAAGCTCTACGTGACCGACCTGGACCCGGTGCTGGTGCAGCGCGCGGTGACCGAATACGGCTGCGAGGCGGTCAAGCCCGATGCGATCTACGACGTGGCCGCCGACGTGTTCGCGCCGTGCGCGATGGAAGGTGGCATCGGCCTGGAGACGCTGGATCGGCTCAAGGCCAAGGTGATCTGCGGCACCGCCAACAACCAGCTGGCCAGCCATGCGGTGGGCGATGAACTGTTCAAGCGTGGCGTGCTGTGGGCGCCGGACTACGCGGTCAATGCCGGCGGCGTGATGAATGTGGCGCTGGAGATCGACGGTTACAACCGCGAGCGGGCGATGCGGCAGATCCGCAGCATCTATCACAACCTGGGCAAGATCTTCGACCAGTCCGAGCGCGAGGGCATCTCGCCACAGCGCGCGGCCGACCGCATCGCCGAAGCCCGGATCGAGGCTATTGGCAAGCTGAAGATGCCGATGGGCCGGGCGACGCCACGCATGAACCGCCTGCGCGGCGAGTAGAGCGTGGGCTGATACGGAAAAAGGCGGGCGAGCGATCGCCCGCCTTTTTTGTTGCCCGTTACAGCAACCTCAGAACGCCTGCTGCAGGCGCAGCGACAGCTGCCGGTTGTCGCCGCGCGGGCCGAAGCGCTGGTCATAGCCCCACGACAGCCGGGCGTTGCGCGTCAGCCAGGTGTCAACCGACACCCCGAACAGGCCGCCCGAGCGCGCCGGCTGCAGGCCGTCCAGCGGCGCCCAGGCATCGACCCCGGTAAAGCCGGTGCGCAGGCTCAGGCCCTCGCTCGACACCGCCTGCTGCCATTCGACGTAGCCATTGAGTGCCAAGCCACGCCACTGGTGCTGGCCGCGCAGCCCGGCCAGGGCCTGCGTGCGCTGGCTGCTCCAGTCATTGGCGCGCAGGCCGAACCCGTAGCCGCCCTGCTCGTGGAAGGCATCGCTGTCGATGCGGGTGTATTCGGCCCCCAGATAGGGGGTCAGCGTGGCCGCGCCGTGGCCGAAGCGATAGCCGGCCTCGACGCTGCCGGACAGGAAGCGGCCGCCATAGCGGGCCTGCACGCCGGCGCGTTCGCCACCGAGCAGTAGGCCGCGGTCCAGTTCGCGCTGGTACTGGCCGAAGCCGGCCTGGCCCAGCACATAGGCGCTGTCGTGGTGCCAGCCGGCATAGAGCTGGCTCTGGGTCTGGCGGTCACGGCTGCGGTCCTGCGCGATGCCGGCGGTGGTGTTGGCGCGGGTTTCACCGAAGGCGAAGCCCAGCACCGCGTTGCCGCCCAGTGACGCCTCGCGCCCCAGCATCCAGCCACCGACGCTGTAGTCGCTGCCCAGATAACCGCCCTGCCCGCCATTGCCGAGCGAGCGCATCCACGCCCCGCCGGTTGCCGCAGCGCCGGCCTGCTCGTCGAACTGCGCCGACAGCGCGCGACGGTTCATGTCGATGCTGTCGAAGGTCATCGCCGTGGCGGTGGCATGGGCTTCGCCGGAGATGCTGCGCAGCGTGGCCGCGGCGGCCTGCTCGCTGGGACTGTGCTGGATCGCGCCGGCGCCACGGATGACCCCGTCGGCGATCGGCCCGGTCCCGCGGCCCTGCTGGGCATCGATCTGCTGGAAGGCCGATTCCACGCGCAAGGCCGCACCCAGCGCCTGCGGGGTGATGCTGCGCATCGACAAGGCCGCGGCGGTGACATCCAGCCGGCTGATATCCAGCCATGCCTGGTTCGCGCTGTAGCCCGGCACAGCGGTCAGCAGCACGCCCGGTGCCGAGGTCAGTGCATCGAAGGTGCCGCTCAGTCCGCCATCGGCGGTCAGCACGTACTCGCGCGCCTGATGCACATAACCACTACGCACCCCGAGCACGTGCAGGCCGCCACCCTGCAGCGTGGCCTGGCCCTTGACCAGCAGCTGGCCATAGCCGACGGTCAGGTCCAGCCGGCCGCCGGCCTGCTGGGTGTAATCGCCTTCGATGCGGATACCGCCCTGCGCCGCACCGGCGCTGTCGATTTCCACGATGCCGGCGTTGCTCAGGTTCTTCCCCAGCCATGCGGTGCCGGCCAGGCGACCGCCGTTCTCGACGATGACGTCGGAGGCGCGCAGATCGCCGGCCACCGCCAGCGTGCCCTGCTGGACGCGGGTGGTGCCGGTGTAATCCAGAGGCAGACCCGCGTGCCCCAGCACCAGGCTGCCGCTGCCGCGTTTGATCAGGCCACCGCTGCCGGTGATGGGGTTGCTCCAGGTCGAGCTGCCGGCCAGGTTGACGGTGACATCGCCCCAGTCGAACTTGCCCGGGCCATTGACCGCCTTGCCCACGTTCAACAGCCCATAGCCGAACACCGCGTCGGGCCCGGCCTCACCCAGGTCGGTGGCGGTGCCCAGCAGGGTCTGTCGCACCAGATCGTTGTTGAAATACGGGAAGGCCTGCCACACCAGCGCCGCCGCCCCGGACACCAGCGGCGCCGCATACGAGGTGCCGCTGCCGTAGAAGTACTGCAGGTTGCCGGCGGTGCTTTGGTGGCCGATGAACAGCGCGGTGCCCGGCGCCACCAGACAGTAGCTCTTCGCCACGCCGCAGGCGTTGGAGTAGTAAGCCAGCTTGTCCGGATTGGCCGTATCCACCGCCGCCACCGCCAGCCAGCCGCGCTCCAGGTCGGCCGCCGGCAGCGTGCCATTGGTGCCGGCCTTGCTCGGCAGCGCCGCCATGTCGGAAGGATTGGACCGCGATTCGTTGCCGGTGGCGAACACCACCAGACCGTCGTTGCTGGTGATGAAGGGCCGGTACTCGGCGGCGATCGGCGCGGTGGCGGAAGTGCGGGTCCAGTACAGCCCGCCCCAGGAGTTGTTCATGATGCGCGCGCCGGCGCGGATCAGGTCGTCGTGGATCGGCGCCAGCCCCAGTGCGCCGGTGACCTCGTTGCCCTGGCCGGAGCCGTCATCGACCGGCGCCTTGTCGGCGATGATCCGCGCCGACACGATCTGCGCGCCCGGTGCGATACCCCCGGGCCACTGTCCAGCCGCCGCACCGGCGGCCAGCTGCGCCACCGTGGTGCCATGCCCGACCACGTCGTCGATATTGGCGTTGTTCTTGGCCGGGTCCAGATAGAAATAGTTGGCGACCACGCGCC
This sequence comes from Stenotrophomonas pictorum JCM 9942, assembly GCF_001431585.1. NCBI lineage: Bacteria > Pseudomonadati > Pseudomonadota > Gammaproteobacteria > Lysobacterales > Lysobacteraceae > Stenotrophomonas > Stenotrophomonas pictorum. Next base: position 16,702 of record NZ_LLXS01000046.1, read on the forward strand.
CGGCCAGCGTCGGGTGGTTGCGCATCACCCCCGAATCGATCACGCCGATCCGGTAGCCGGCACCGGTCAGCCCCATCGCCTGCGCGGCCTTGGCATTGGTCAGGGCCAGATGCGCGTCCATCGCCGGTTGCGGCGTGGGCGGTGGCGGCGCAGGAGGTGTGGGCGGTGGCGGAGTTGTCGGTGGCGGGGTTGTCGGCGGTGGCGCGCTAGGCGGCGGCGATACCGGGGGCGTGGGCTTGGTCCCACCGCCCCCTCCGCAGGCGCCCAGCACCAACGCCAGCGCGCTGGCCAACACATTGCGTCCCCACACCTTGCTGTTCATTCCCAGCCCCACTCCCCAGTTGGTTGCTATTGCCAATTCAGGTCTTGCCGGCCGCCGGCCGCGCGATGGCGAACATCTATACTGCAACGACAATCCGCTGTCTCCCGGGATGTGCCGTTGGTCCAATGGGCGGACATCCGGAGACATTCGATAATTGCCGCAAGGTATAACCGAGATTGCCCATGTCCGACATCGTCATCGCCGCCGCCAAGCGCACCGCTATTGGCTCCTTCCTTGGCCAGTTCAACGGCGTCCCCACCCCGACCCTCGGCGCGACCGCCATCAGCGCCGCGATGGCGCAGTCCGGCATCCCCGCCGCCGATGTCTGCGAAGTGATCATGGGCTGCGTGCTGCCGGCCAACCTGGGCCAGGCACCCGCCCGCCAGGCTTCGCTGGCCGCCGGTCTGCCGACCAGCGCCGGCGCCACCACCCTCAACAAGGTGTGCGGCTCGGGCATGAAGGCGATCATGCTCGGCCATGACCTGATCAAGGCCGGCTCGGCCAGCATCGTGGTCGCCGGCGGCATGGAATCGATGTCCAACGCCCCGCACATGCTGCCGAACTCGCGCACCGGCAACCGCTACGGCAACTTCCAGGCCGTGGATCACATGGCCTGGGACGGTCTGACCAATCCCTACGACGGCCAGTCGATGGGCGTGTTCGCCGAAGCGGCCGTGGCAAAGTTCAGCTTCAGCCGCGAAGAGCAGGACGCCTACGCGATCGAATCGGTCAAGCGCGCCCAGACCGCACAGGCCAGCGGTGCGTTCAACGACGAGATCGTCGCGGTGAAGGTCGCCACCCGCAAGGGTGACGTTGAATTCGACCAGGACGAACAGCCGGGCAAGTCGGACGTCGCCAAGATCCCGACCCTGCGTCCGGCATTCAAGAAGGACGGCAGCGTCACCGCCGCCAGTTCCTCGAGCATTTCCGACGGTGCCGCCGCCGTGGTGCTGCTGTCGGCCGACGACGCCGCCAGGCGGGGTGTGCAGCCGCTGGCCCGCATCGCCGCACATGCCACCTTCTCGCAGGAACCGGAGTGGTTCACCACCGCCCCGATCGGCGCGATCGGCAAAGTGCTGGAAAAAGCCGGCTGGGATATCGCCGAGGTGGACCTGTTCGAGATCAACGAGGCATTCGCCGTTGTGGCCATGGCGCCGATCCGCGAACTGGGCATTCCGCATGCCAAGGTCAACGTCAATGGCGGGGCCTGTGCGCTCGGTCATCCGATCGGTGCATCGGGTGCGCGTCTGGTGGTTACGCTGGTAAACGCCTTGCGCACGCGCGGCCTCAAGCGTGGCGTCGCATCGCTTTGCATTGGTGGTGGCGAAGCAACCGCTATCGCCATCGAATTGATCTGATTGGAAAATTTCAGACTTTCGCAAATATGAATGCGGAGTCGCTTGACAGCCCAAATGGGATTGTCATCATGTTCCCGGCGCGCAATGGCGCGTTGCCTAATTTCACGACGAGGATTCACAAATGAGCATCAACAAGCTGCTGATCGCTATGACCCTGGGCCTGGCTCTGGCTGCCTGCTCGAAGCAGGAACAGGCTGCTGACGCTGCTGCCGACGCAAACCAGGCTGCTGCTGAAGCCCAGGTCGCTGCTGACCAGGCTGCTGCTGCTGGCGACGCCACCGCTGACGCTGCCCAGGCTGCTGCTGACACCGCCGCCCCCGCTGCCGACACCGCCGGTGCCGCCGCTGCCGACGCCGCTGGCGCCGCCACCGACGCTGCTGCCGACGCTGCTGCCGACACCGCCAAGGCTGCTGAAGACGTGGCTGCCCAGGCCAAGGACGCTGCTGAAGAAGCCAAGAAGTAATAACTTCTTCTTCAAAGCGAGTCTGAAAAAAGCCGCTGGTTCGCCAGCGGCTTTTTTTTGCCTGGCGTTCCGGTGCGGATGCATTGACACAATCTGAATCCGCGCTCGCCTAGGCTGACTGCGTCATCCCCGACACAGGAGAGCGCAATGAAGATTCTTGTTCCGCTGCTGGCAGGCAGTCTGGTGCTGGCACTGGCAGCCTGCAACGATCCCAACGCAGAGCAGGCCAAGCGCGAGGCCGCCGCGGCGGCGGATCACGCGGCCGATGCCGCGCGCAGCGCCGGCGAATCGGCTGCGCAAGCAGCGGACAACGCCGCCGACCGCGCCGCCGCCGCTACCCGCGAAGCGGCCGCCGAGTCGAAACAGGCCCTGGATAAAGCCGCCGATGCCACCGCAAGGGCGGCCGATGACGCCAGCATGGCCGCCAAGGAAGCCGCCGCAGATGCTACGGCCGCCACGGCCGAGGCCGCCAAGAAGGCGGCCGACCACGCCGAGGAAGTGGCCAAGGACGCGCGCGAGAAGGCCAACGAGGCCAAGCATTGATAGACTGGCCACGCGTCCATTCCTTCTGGAATGGCGCGTGGCCACCTTGCTGCACGCACCTTCGCTCCACCTGCCGGATACCACGGTATCCGGGCCTGGACCGGTTCGCCGCCTAGTGGATGCCCTGTCGATCCACTTCTTATTTCCCGGTCTAGGTAGCAATGCAGCACAGTAAAGGCAGCAAAGTTGCGCTGGCATTTTCCGCACTGGTTTTCATCGGCATCGGCATTGGCGTTTTTGTCGGCGCACGGCATTTCATCGCCGATGCGGCGCTGGTGGCGCACACCCATGAAGTTATCGGCCGGATCGACGAGATCCAGGCACGCGTGCTGGATGCCGAGTCGGCCGAGCGCGGCTATCTGCTGACCGGCAGCGAAGCGTATCTGCTCGATTACCAGATCAGCGTCGAACGGGTCCCGGTACTGCTGTCGAACCTGATCAAGGCGGTGGCCGACAATCCCCCGCAGGCCCAAAGCGCCCGCACGCTTGAAGCGTTGGTGCAGCGGCGGCTGTCGCAGATCCAGCGCGTGGTGGACATCTACGACCAGCAGGGCCTGGAACCGGCGCGGGCGGCGATCACCCAGAACGCGTTCCGCACCACCAGCGCGATCCGTGAGCAGGCACTGACCATGGTGAACGTGGAGCAGGCGATGCTGGTGCAGCGTGCGGCCAGCTCCCGCCGCAGTGCCGACCTGCTGCTGGGCCTGGCCCTGGCCGGCATTCCGTTCGGCCTGATCGTGGTGGTGTCGGTCTACGGCATCCTGCTTTCGGAATTGAACCGGCGCAGCCGCGCGGAGCAGCGCGCCGCCAGCGCCAGCCTGCAATTGAGTGCCAACCTGGAACAGATGGAACGCGCCAGCACCGACCTGCAGACGCTGGGCCGCTACACGGGCCTGCTGCAGAGCTGCGCCAATCCGGAGGAGGCACTGGAAATCACCGCGCGCACGCTGGAAGCGCTGCTGCCTGACACTGCCGGTTCGGTCTACCTGCTGCGCGCCTCCAATGATCGTGCCGAGAGTATCGTCAGCTGGGGTACCCCGCAGGTGGAGACCGCCGCGTTCCTGGCGCCGGGCGACTGCTGGGCGATCCGCCGCGGCCAGCCCCATCTGGCTGACGATCTGCGCCGCGACGCCAACTGCCCGCACATCGCCCGGCCGGCGGCAAGCGAGTGCGTCGCCACGGCCTGCATTCCGATGTCGGCGCAGGGCGCCCAGATCGGCTTCCTGTTCCTGTGTGGGCCAGGCCCCGGGCCGCTGCCGCGCCTGGCCATCGCCGAATCGGCCATGGAACAGCTGTCGCTGGCATTGAGCAACCTGCGCCTGCGCGAATCGCTGCGGCTGCAGTCCATCCGCGATCCGCTGACCGGGCTGTACAACCGGCGCTATCTGGAAGAATCCCTGACCCGCGAACTGGCCCGTTGCGGACGCCGCGCGCTGCCACTGTCGGTGCTGATGCTGGACGTGGACCACTTCAAGAATTTCAACGACACCCAGGGCCACAGCGGCGGTGATGCCCTGCTGGCGTCACTGGGGCAACTGTTCTCCTCGCGCCTGCGTGGCGAGGACATCGCCTGCCGCTATGGTGGCGAGGAATTCACCCTGATCCTGCCCGAAGCCGATGGCGTGGCCGCCGAGCGGCATGCCGAAGAACTGCGACTGGCGGTGTCCCAGCTGTCGGTGCCGTTCAATGGCAAAACCCTGCCGCCGATCACCATCTCGCTGGGGGTGGCCACGTATCCGGAAGACGGCGTGGCCGGCCTGACGCTGCTGCGCAAGGCCGATGCGGCCTTGTACCGGGCCAAGCGCACCGGCCGCAACCAGGTGGTGCGCTTTGATGGACACCTGGATGGCGCGGGCTGATCAGTCTGCAGGCAAGGCCCGGGCCAGTATCCCGGCAATGGGCAGGTGCGCGGGCAAGGCCCCGTAGCACGGCATCGACACGCCGGCGCCCCAGCGGGTTTCAATGAATGCCGCCGCGAACGGGCTGCCCGCGCGCAGCAACGCGGCCGCTTGCAACAGCGTAGCCAGCATGGCCGACAGCTGCCGCGCGACGCCCTCGCCGGGCAGCGCTTCGACCAGCATCGAACGGACACGCTGCACCGCGCTGTCATAGCCGGCATGGCGTCCCTGCCCCTGCGCCAGTTCGTGCAGCAGCGCCGACCGCGTCGCCGGCTCCCGGCCCAACGCACGCAGGACATCCAGGCATTGCAGGTTGCCGCTGCCCTCCCAGATCGAGTTGAGCGGCGCCTGGCGGTACAGCCGCGGCAGCATCGACTCCTCGACATAGCCCGCGCCGCCCAGGCACTCCTGTGCCTCGTTGATGAAACCCGGCGCGCGCTTGCAGATCCAGAATTTGCCCAGCGCCGTGGCGATGCGCGCCAACGCCGCCTCGGCGGGATCGTGCCCGGCGGCATCCACCGCCCCGGCCACCCGCAGCGCGAAGGTGGTAGCCGCCTCCGATTCCAGCGCCAGATCGGCCAGCACATTGGCCATCAACGGATGCTCGACCAGCCGTTTGCCGAAGCTGCGCCGGTGCCGGGCGTGATGCAGCGCCTGCGCGAGCGCCATGCGCATCTGCGCCGCCGAGCCGAGCATGCAATCCAGCCGTGTCAGCATCACCATCTCGATGATGGTGGCCACGCCGCGTCCCTCACCGCCCACCCGCTGTGCCCACGCGCCGCAGAACTCGACCTCGCTGGAAGCATTGGCCCAGTCACCAAGCTTGTCCTTCAGCCGCATCAGGCGGAAATCGTTGCGCCGCCCGCAGGGCAGCCGGCGTGGCATCAGGAAGCAGCTCAGGCCGCCCGGCGCCTGCGCCAGCACCAGCCAGCCATCGGACATCGGCGCGGAGAAGAACCACTTGTGGCCGACCAGCCGGTACTCGCCGTCGGTCGCCAACGCAGTGGCACGGGTGGTGTTGCTGCGCACGTCCGAGCCGCCCTGCTTCTCGGTCATGCCCATGCCCAGGGTGATGCCGGCCTTGTCACTGACCGGCACATCACGCGGATCGTAGAACGGCGCGGCCGCCTTGGCGGCCCAGTCGGCCAGCGCCGACACCTGCCGCAGTACCGGCACCGCGGCGTGGGTCATCGTCAGCGGACAACTGGTGCCGGCTTCGGCCTGGTGATGCAGATAGCTCAACGCCGCACGCGCCACGTGCGCGCCGGGCTGGGGCGAATGCCAGGACAGCCCCGCCACGCCCTGGGTCTTGGCCACGTCCATCAGCCGGTGATAGGCCGGATGGAACTCGACATGGTCGATCCGATGTCCCTGCGCATCATGCGTACGCAACCGCGGCCGCTGGCCATTGGCATCGAACCCCAGCCGGTACAGCTCACCGCCGGCCAGCGCCCCATAGCCGTCCAGTACCCCGGCAAACGGCGCGGCGCCCTCGCGGGCCACCGCTTCGCGCAACGCCGCATCATCGCGCCAGAGATTGCGCCCTTCGAACGGCGGCGGCTGGTTCTGGACCACGTGGGTCTCAAACGGTGGCGTAGCCATGGCGATGCCCGGGTGACAGTGTCGGCCCGATTCTGCCGCAACGCCGGGGCCGCCGGGTTACGCGGCCGGTTTTCCCGCCGACAGCGCCAGCGCCTGGATGAAGTCCGGCGCCAGCGGCAGCTTGCCGAACAGGCCTTGCTGGGTTCCGCTCAATACCCGCAGCATGTGGCCGCGACCGCCCGGTAGCCGCCCCATCGGCTGGAACAGCACGTCACGGGTGCGGGCCACCCAATCGCGGTCGGACTGGAAGATCGGCGTCAGCCAGCGGCTCCAGAACTGGTACAGCCAGGCGTGCGCCTTGCGCTGGGCCTGGTAGCGGGCCAGCGCGGCATCCACGCCGTGCTCCGCACGCAGCGCATCGCGCAGCGCCACCGCATCGAGCAGGGCCATGTTCACCCCCTGCCCCAGCTGCGGACTCATCGAATGCGCCGCATCACCGGCCAGCACCAGCCGGCCGCGGTACCAGCGCTCCATTACCGCATCGCGATAGCTGGCCCGTGCCAGCTGGGACTGCATCGTGACATGCTGCAAGCGCTCGCGCGCCTCCGGCCACAGCGTGCCGATCTCTTCCAGCCACGGTTCCAGCCCGGCCTGTTCCCAGGCCGGGAACTGCTCGCGCGGCAGGCTCCAGAAGAAACTCAGCCGTGGCTCGGCATCGCCCGGACGGGTGCCCACCGGCAGCAACCCGATCATCTTGCGCGCGGCCACATAGCGCTGGCGCAGCTCATCGCCATGCGGCCAGCCGCCGCGCGGCAACAGGCACCACAGCGCGCCCCACGGATAGACGCGATCCAGCCGGGTGCCCTGCACCTGCGCGCGCAGTGCCGAGGCCGCACCGTCGGTGGCGATCACCAGATCGAATGGGCCATGCCAGCGGCCGTGGTGGTCCTGCACCCGCCGCAGCGAGTCGTCGATCGCGGTGATGCGGCTGTCGACATGCAACGCCTCGCGCCCGGCCCACGCGGCATCCAGCAGCGAGAACAACGCGCCGCGCTGCATGCCGATGCCACACAGGCGTGCATCCAGCCCGGCGTAGCGCATGTCCATCACCGCGCGTCCGCAGGGCGTCTCGCCATACAGGCGGCGCACCACCGCGCCATGTTCCAGCACCTGCGGCAGCAGCTGCATCTGCCACAGCGCCTGCAATCCGCTGGGCTGCAGCAGGAAGCCTGCGCCTACCGGTCCGGGCGCGGCCGCCTGCTCGAACACCTGCACCCGGTGCCCATCGCGGGTGAGCAACACCGCCAGCGCCTGCCCGGCCGTGCCATAACCGACGATGGCGATATCCAACGCTTTACGCATTTCCGTCCTTGTCATCGCCAGCGTGGGCGACTAAAAAAAAACCCCGCCGCAGCGGGGTTTTCCAGCGCAACCGGGTGAATCACTCGGCCGGCGTGATATTCGAAGCCTGGGCACCCTTCGGGCCCTGGGTCACGTCATAGCTGACGCGCTGGCCTTCCTGCAGGCTGCGGAAGCCCTTGGAATTGATCGCGGAGAAATGCGCGAAGACGTCGGCGCTGCCGTCCTCCGGTGAGATGAAGCCAAATCCCTTGGCGTCGTTGAACCACTTGACGGTACCGTTCGGCATGGTGATGCGAGACCTTGTTCGATGAATGGATTGATGCACGCTGAATGAAGCGCACAAACGGAGTATGCAAACCTTAAGGCGGGATGACAATCACCCCCGGGCCAATTCACCCACCAAAGTCGGCAAACCCGCCGAGGCGGCTTCAACGTTGGCCAGCACTTCGGCCATGGTGATTTCCTCGGCCTCGCCGCAACCTGCCGCCCAGTTAGCGACAATGGCCAGGCAGGCGTATTCCAGCCCCAGCTCGCGGGCCAGGCCGGCCTCGGGCATACCGGTCATGCCGACCAGATCGCAGCCATCACGGCGCATCCGCGCGATTTCGGCGTTGGTTTCCAGGCGCGGTCCCTGGGTGGCGCCGTAGCAGCCGCCGTCCTGCATCACCACACCCGTGGCCTTGGCCGCCGCCAGCACCCGGGCACGGAACGAAGGCGTGTACGGATGGCCGAAATCCACGTGCAGCACGTCGCTGCCGTCCTCTTCGCACAGCGTGGAAATACGGCCCCAGGTGTAGTCGATCAGCTGGTCCGGGCAGGCCAGCACGCGCGGCCCGAAGTTGTCGGTGATCCCGCCGACGGTGTTCAACGCCAGCACTCGCGTGGCCCCGAGCTGCTTGAGCGCGGCCAGGTTGGCGCGGTAGTTGATCCTGTGCGGCGGGATCGAATGGCCCTCGCCGTGACGGGCCAGAAATGCCACGCGCTGGCCGTTCAACAGGCCGACCCGGACCGGGCCGGACGGCGCGCCGTAGGCGGTCTGCACCTCGTGGCTGCGCACCTCATCCAGTGCGGCCAGCGTGTAGACACCGGTGCCGCCGATCACCGCCAGGGCGATATGTTCCATGCTTGTTTCCTGATGCATTTCAATCATGACGTCTGGCGCGGCGATGGCGGCCAGACGTCATCTCCGGCAGCGCCACTGCGCCCCTTCCTCGCACGGCGGGCACCCGGGGCGCCCGCACAGCGCGGTCTTATTCCTTCATCGCGTAGATGGCCGGCAGCGGACGCAGCGCTTCGCTGACGTCCATGCCGAAACCGAACACGAAACGGTCCGGCAGTTCGATCCCGGCATAATCGGCCTTGACGTCCGACAGGCAGCGGTCGTGCTTCTTCACCGTCAGCACGGCGATGCGCACGTCGGTGGCGCCCTGCTCGATGCACCACTGGCGCACGCCCTGCAGGGTGAAGCCTTCATCGAGGATGTCATCGACCAGCAGCACGCGACGGCCGAACAGGGCGCTGACCGGGCGGTGCTTCCACACCAGCTCGCCGCCATTCTCGCCGTGATAGCGCGAGGCCTGCATGTAATCGAACTGGGCGTCCTGGCCGCGTGCGCCCAGCTCCAGCGCGAGCTGGCCGGCGAACGGCAGCGCGCCATTCATGATCGACAGGAACACCGGGACTTCGCCCTTGTAGTCGCGGGCGATGGCATCGGCAATGGCGGCGATGGCGGCGTCGATGGTGGGACGGTCGACCAGCAGATCGGCCTGGGCCACGGCTTGTTCAAGAGTGAGTTTGGACATCAGGCGGTTCTTCCAAGGGTTTCAAGCAAACGGTTACGGGTATCGCCATGGCGGGCATCGGCCAGCAGGCCGCCCCAGGCCAGTGCGCCATGGGCGATCAGGCCCAGCAGCGCGGCGGTATTGAGGCTGCGGCCGCTCACGGCCTGCAGTGATTCTTCGACCAGTTCCGGGTGGCAGACCAGCACCACATCGCAACCGGCATCCAGATGGGCATCGACCCGGCCCTTGACGCCACCGGCCGCGAACGAGGCCGCCATGCCGATGTCGTCGGAGAACACCACGCCGCGGAAGCCCATCTGCTCGCGCAGGATCTGGTTGATCCAGCGCGGCGAATAGCCGGCCGGCTCGGGGGCGACCTGCGGGTAGATGACATGGGCCATCATCACCGCATCGGCCCCGGCGTCGATGCCGGCGCGGAACGGCAGCAGGTCGTGGGCTTCGATTTCGTGCAGCGGACGCGGATCGATCGCGGTGTCGACATGGGTGTCTTCGCGCACCGTGCCGTGACCGGGAAAATGCTTGAGCGTGGCGGCCATGCCGGCGGCATGCATGCCGCGCACATAGGCCGCGGTCAGTGCCGCGACCACCTGCGGATCTTCGGCAAAGGCGCGGTTGCCAATGGCCAGATTGCCGTGGCCCACGTCCACCACCGGGGCGAAGCTCAGATCGATGCCGCTGGCGCGGATCTCGCTGGCCATCAGCCAGGCATGCTGCTCGGCCAGCGCCAGCGCGGCCGCCGGATCGGTGGCATGCAGCTTGCCCAGTACGTCCAGTGGCGGCAGATCGCTATAGCCTTCGCGGAAGCGCTGCACCCGGCCGCCCTCCTGGTCCACCGCCAGCAGCAGCGGACGCGTGGTCGCGGCGCGGATGGCCGAGGTCAGCTCGACCACCTGCGCACGCGAGGCGAAATTGCGCTTGAACAGCACCACGCCGGCGACCGCATCATGCTGCAGCCAGCCGCGCTCCTGCGCGGTCAGTTCAGTGCCGGCGACGCCGATCAAAAGCATGCGGGGGCTCCAGTTCGCCGCAAACCGCGGCGTAGCGGCGCATTGTCGCAGATGGCGCCCGCCGCGTCAGACTCCGCGCTCAGATACTGCAGCCGTCCGGCCCGCAACCCGGTTCATCCTGGCCCGGCGCAACGGCGCGGGCCCGCTCGACGGCGACCTTGGCCAGCACCTCGGCGAACGCCTCCGGTGGCTGGGCGCCCTGCACCGCATAGCGGCCATTGATGACGAAGGTCGGCACCGACCGGATACCCAGCGCCTGCGCCTGGCCCAGCCCGGCACGCACTTCGGCCAGCCCCTCGTCCGAATCGAGCAGTTGCTGGACCCGCACGGCGCTGATGCCGCCCGCCGCCGCAGCGCCCGCGAGCACCTGTGGATCGGCCAGATTGCGGCCCTGCGCGAAGTGGGCATGGAACAACGCCTCGCCCACTTGCTCCTGCACGCCTTCGCGGCCCGCCAGCCACAGCAGACGATGGGCCGGCAACGTGGTCACCCGCACCTGGCCCTGCTCGAAATCCATCGGCAACCCTTCGGCACGCGCGGCCGCCTGGGTCTGCGCCAGCATCTGCGCGGTGCGTTCGGCCCCGCCGAACTTGGCCGCATAGGCCTCGCGCAGCGGTACGGGGGTGGCATCGGCATCGGGATCGAGCAGGAACGGGTGCCAGTGCACCTCCACGGACGATGCGTTTTCGCCCATCAGCTCAAGCCCGCGCTGGAAGCGGTGCTTGCCGATCCAGCACCAGGGGCAGACCACGTCGGACCAGATATCGATACGCATGACGGTTTCCTTTGATCGGCGGTATCAGCCGCGCTCTTCAGCGCTCCATTGCGCATACGGACGCGAGGCCAACGCCAGGTTGTAGTAGCGCAGCTCATCGGTGACTTCGGCGCCGGCCCAATCGGGCTTGTCGAACACCTGGTCGGCGCTCTCCAGCTCGACCTCGGCCACCACCAGCCCGGCGTTTTCGCCGAGAAACTCATCCACTTCCCACAACAGGCCGTCGTGACGGACCAGATGCCGGCGCTTGTCGATCAGGCCCCCGACGCACAGCGCCAGCAGCTCGCGCGCCTCACCCACCGGCACCGGGTATTCGAACTCCTGACGGGTGTGGCCCAGCTGGCGCGACTTGATGTTCAGGTAAGCCGCCTCGCCCTGGATGCGCACGCGCACCGAAGCCTTCTGCGCACCACTGTCCATCGCCCCGACGTCGTTGAGGTAGCCCTGCGCCATCGGGATCACCGCATGCGCCGCAGCGCGCCAGCCATCGCCGCGGACCCGGAACTTGCGCTCAATCTCGATGCCCACGGCTTACTTCCTCTCGAACACGGCAATGCTTTCCACATGGGCGGTGTGCGGGAACATGTCCATCGCCCCGGCACTGACCAGGGTGAAGCCCTGTTCGTTGACCAGATAGCCGGCATCACGTGCCAGCGAGCCGGGATGGCAGCTGACATACACGATGCGCTTGAACTGCTTCAGTGGCAGCTGCTGCAGCACATCGATGGCGCCCGAACGCGGCGGGTCCAGCAGCAGCTTGTCAAACCCCTGCTTCATCCACGGCGTATGGCGCTGGTCCTGGGTCAGGTCGGCGGCGTAGAACTGCGCGTTGTCCAGACCGTTGCGCTGCGCGTTTTCCTTGGCGCGTGCGACCAGCCCGGCCTCGCCTTCCACGCCCACCACTTCACGCACCGTGCGCGCCAGCGGCAGGGTGAAGTTGCCCAGCCCGCAGAACAGGTCGAGCACGCGTTCATCCGGCTGCGCATCCAGCAGCGTGAGCGCGTGGGCGATCATCTGCTGGTTCAATTTGGCGTTGACCTGGATGAAATCCAGCGGACGGAACGCCAGTTCCACATCCCACTGCGGCAGCGCGAAAGACAGCGCCACACCGTCGGCCGGCCACAGCGGCTGCACTGTCTCCAGACCGCCGGATTGCAGGTAGATCGCAAAGCCGTGCTCCTGACCGAACGCGATCCACGCCTGCGTGTCAGCGTCGGACAGCGGCTGCAGGTGGCGAATGGTCAGGGCGATGGCGGCATCGCCACCGATGAACTCGATCTGCGGGATATCGCGCTTGACGTCCAGCGTCTCGATGAAGGTCGACAGCGCCGACACCTTGGTGCCGATTTCCGGAATCACCGTCAGGCATTGCTCCAGATCGGCGACAAACCGTGGATCCAGTTCACGGAAACCCACCAGGGTCTTGTCCTTTTTCTCCACCCGCCGCACCGAGAAGCGACCCTTGCGGCGATAGCCCCAGCTGTCGCCGGCCAGCGGCGGCAGCACGGTACCGGGCTTCACATGGCCGATGCGCTCCAGGTTGTCCATCAGCACACGCTGCTTGGCAACGATCTGCTGCGACTCGTCCAGGTGCTGCAGCACGCAGCCGGCACAAACACCGAAATGCGGACAACGGGGCTCAACGCGATGCGGCGATGCCGTCAGCACCTCCACGGTGCGGGCCTCATCGAAGTGCCGGCTTTTGCCGGTCTGCTCGGCCATCACCGTTTCCTGCGGCAACGCGCCGCTGATGAAGGTCACCTTGCCACCCTCGCCTTCACGGCGGGCCACGCCACGGCCATCGTGGCTCAGGTCGAGGATGTCGGTCTGGAACGGCGTTTTGTCTATGCGGGGGGTTCTGGATCGGGCCACGTGGCAAACGGCTGCGCGCAAAAGGGGGCGTATTGTCGCAGATGCGGCACAAACGGACTCCCGTCGCTTGCGGCTGGCTCACGCCTCGCTAAGATGCAACCTGCAGCTGACATGGAGGCAGCCATATGAATACGCATGATCAGGGGACAACCATTCCCCGCTTGCTGCTGGTCGAGGACGACATGACCAGCCAGGGATTTTTCCAGGCCGCACTGGAGTCGTTGCCGGCCCACGTGGATATCGCCGATTCGTTCGCCAGCGCCCTGCAGCGCAGCGCGGCTGTGCGCCACGACCTGTGGCTGATCGATGTGAATCTGCCCGACGGCGACGGTCCGGCCCTGCTCAGGCGCTTGCGTGAAATCCATCCGGGAGTGCCGGCCGTGGCGCATACCGCGGACGCCTCCGCGACGGCCGGCCAGCGGCTGCGCCAAGCAGGATTCTGCGAAACGCTGATCAAACCCATGAGCCGCGAAACGCTGCTCAAAACCGTGCGCCGCACGCTCGCCCGGGGCGGCGACGATGCCAGTTTCGTCAGTGAGGAATCGGCTTCGGACTGGGACGAAACCGCGGCGCTGAGCGCGCTCAACGGTCAGCGCGAACACCTGAACGCGCTGCGCGACCTGTTCCTCAGCGAGCTTCCCACGACCCGGGATGCCGTGGTCTCGGCCTGCCAGCAGCACGATGACGCGATGCTGCGCTCCCAGCTGCATCGCCTGCAGGCCAGCTGCGGTTTTGTCGGTGCATCGCGACTGGGCCGGGCGGTACGCCAGTTGCAGCAGGCCCCTGATTCGCAGGTGGCGCGGCAGCAGTTCGCCACCGCGGTGGACGCGTTGCTGCACTGAGTCAGGTCAATCGCGGCGGGCGTTCAGATCACCGAGCATCTCCCACGATTTCAGGCCACGCCCGCCCAGATGATGCAGCAGCACCGCACGCATCTGCGGGCGCAGGCTCGACAGATCATCTGGCGCCGGGATGCGGTCTTCGGCCAAGGCCAGCAATGCCGCGCCGGTAGCCAGATGGCGCCGCTCGCCGGTACCGCGCTCGCTGAGCAATCGCTGCGGCCCGCCTTGCGGGTCCAGCCGGTAACGGGCAGCCGGATCGATCGGCTGCCCGTCGGCCGTGTACTGCCAGTCAAAGCCGACACCCAGCGCTTCCAGCAGATCCCGCTCAAAGCGCCGCAATGACCACGCCAGTGGCTCGCCGCCTCCCAAGCGGGAGCGCACCATTGCATAGGCCTCATAGAGCTCGGGCAGCGGGTCTTGGCGAGGTGCCAGGCGCAGGACCAGTTCGCTGATATAGAACCCGGCCAACATCGCCGGCCCCAGCAGCCGCGGCGCGGCGTCCTGGCTTTCCGCACGGCGCAACTGCGCCAGCTCGCCCTTCATGACCGCATCGAAATGGATGTATTGCAGAGGCTGCAATGCGGCCCGCAATACCTGCTTGCGCGGACCGTGTACGCCGCGCGCGAGCAGGCCCAGCCGGCCGTGCTCGCGGGTCAGCACCTCGACCAGCAGGCTGGTCTCGCGCCACGGCCGCGCATGCAGCACATGGGCGGGTTCGTCATCGATCCGCATGGACGATCACCGGCGGGCGATCACGCCTGTGCCTCAGTTGTCGCCGTAACCGAATGCCTTGAGCGCGGCCTCGTCATCGGACCAGCCTTCGCGCACGCGCACCCAGGTTTCCAGGAACACCTTGGCATCAAACAGACGCTCCATCTGTTGCCGGGCCTTGGCACCGATGTCCTTCAGGCGCGCGCCGCCCTTGCCGATCACGATGGCCTTCTGCCCTTCGCGCTCGACCCAGATCACCGCACCGATACGCAGCAGATTGCCATCTTCGGCGAAGCGCTCGATTTCCACGGTGGTGGCGTAGGGCAACTCCTCACCGAGCTGACGCATAAGCTGTTCGCGCACCAGCTCACCGGCAAGGAAGCGCTGGCTGCGATCGGTGATTTCATCCTCGCCGAACATTGGCGGCGCTTCCGGGACCAGCTTAAGCAGATCCTTCACCAGCTGCTCGAGCCCATTGCGCTTGAGCGCGGACACCGGGTGCACGGCGGCAAAATCACGGCCTTCGGTGATCTGCTGCAGGAACGGCAGCAGCGCGCCCTTGTCCTTCATCCGGTCGACCTTGTTGACCACCAGCACCACCGGGATACCGGCGTCGCGCAACACGTTGAAGGCCAGCGTGTCCTCTTCGTCCCAGCGCCCGGCCTCGATCACCAGCAAGCCGGCATCGACACCTTCCAGCGAGCTGCGCGCCGCCCGGTTCATCACCCGGTTCATCGCCCGCTTCTGCTGGCGATGCAGGCCTGGGGTATCAACCAGCACCAGCTGCCCTTCCGGGAACGTGGCGATGCCCAGCAACCGATGACGCGTGGTCTGCGGACGGTTGGAGACGATGCTGATCTTGGCCCCGACCAGGGCATTGGTCAGGGTGGATTTGCCCACATTGGGGCGACCGATGACGGCAACACTGCCGCAACGATGGGAGGATGAGTCGTTCACTTCGAATCCAATTGCTCGATCGCGGCCGCGGCCGCCTGTTGTTCGGCCAGCCGCCTGGAAGTGCCTTCGCCTTCAGTCGCCACGGCAGGGTCAGCCACGCTGCAACGCACATGGAAGTGCTTGGCATGGTCGTCGCCGGTCTCCGATACCAGCTCGTATACCGGCAGTGTCTTCTGCCGGGCCTGCAACCACTCCTGCAGGCGGGTCTTGGGATCTTTTTCCGGCTTGTTCACCGGCACGGCGGCCAGCGCGGCCTCGAACCAGGGCAGCACCCGGGTACGGCAGGCCTCGAATCCGGCATCCAGGTAGATAGCGGCCACCACGGCTTCCACGGTGTCTGCCAGGATCGAGTCGCGCCGGTGCCCGCCGGACTTCATTTCACCCGGCCCCAGGGTCAGGCGCTCGCCCAGTTGCAGCGCACGGGCGACAACTGCCAGCGCGCCTTCGCAGACCAGGGTGGCGCGGGCACGGGTCAACGCACCTTCGTCGGCCTTGGGCCAGCGCAGGAACAGCGCTTCGGCGATCAGCATATTGACGATGCTGTCGCCAAGGAACTCCAGACGCTCGTTATGCGGAGCGCCGGCACTGCGATGGGTCAGGGCCTGCTTGAGCAAGCCCTGATCCTTGAACGGGTGACCGATCAGATCACCCCGCTGGAATGGTTTATTCGGCACCGCGTTTTGTCAGATCCTGAGAATTGTCAAAGCGCCCGACGATATCCAGATTGCCGATCAACGCCTTACGCACCTCGTAGTTGACGCTCATGCGCCAGCCGCCTTCGATACGGTCAAACTTGATGTTGTCTCGCTTCACCGTATCGGAATAATTCATATCCATGCGCTTGAAGAACAACTCCTGCGCTTTGCCAGGATCCATGTCCGCGCTGCCGGACTCATTCGCCAGCGACTTCATTGCGACCTTCACCGCGTAAAATTCCTGATACATCGGGAACAGCTTCATGCCGATGTAAAGCGCAAAGCCAACAACGGCCAGCACCATCAGGAACGAAGTCAGCGTCATACCGCGCTGCTTGCGATTCATAGCCTTGTGATTCATAGCGATCTCCCCAGAAACGCGTTGTGAACTCATTGGATTCCCGTCCCGATCCGCGACGGTTCGAAGCTGCCCTTGCAGAACCAGCCCTCACAATTGAGCCAGATCAGGAAGGCCTTGCCGCGCAGATTCTGCTCCGGCAGGAAATGGGTCTGGGTCCAGAAACGGCTGTCTTCGCTGTTGTCGCGATTGTCGCCCATCACGAAGTACTGGCCGTCCGGCACCACCCAGTCCCCCTGTCCCATCGGACTGGCGCGCCCCAGCCATTCCAGAACAGTGTGCGTGCGCCCGGGCAGATTTTCTGTGAGCAAGGCCGCACCGGTCATTTCCGCACCGCGCCCTTTGCCGATGTACTCGCCGAGTGCCTGGTAAGTCACCGGCTCGCCGTTGATCGACAGCGTGTCACCGTGGAAGCCGATGCGATCTCCCGGCAAACCCACCACGCGCTTGATCCAGTTCTGGTCCGGCGCGTGCGGCGGCTTGAACACCACCACATCGCCGCGTTTGGGCTCGCCCACCGGAATGATCTTGGTATTGGTGATCGGCAGCCGGAAACCATAGGAGAACTTGTTGACCAGGATGAAATCGCCGATCAGCAGGTTGGGCATCATCGAGCTGGACGGGATCTTGTACGGCTCGGCAACGAAGCTGCGCAGCACCAGCACCACGGCCAGCACCGGGAAGAAGGCCCGCGAGTAATCGACCAGCGCGGGTTCTTCGCCCTCCAGCAACGAGGCATTGGCGGCCCGCCGCTTGGCCAGAAACCACTTGTCCAGCAACAGCACCAAGCCCGAACCCAGCGTCAATACCACCAGGGCGATTTCAAACCATTTCATCCGTCATCCTTAGCGTTGCAAAGACGCAGCCCGGGGCAAGGCCCGATTACTTGTTGTCCATCTGCAGCACGGCCAGGAAGGCCTCCTGCGGAATTTCCACGCGGCCGACCTGCTTCATGCGCTTCTTGCCTTCCTTCTGCTTCTCCAGCAGCTTCTTCTTGCGCGAAACGTCGCCACCATAGCACTTGGCCAGCACGTTCTTGCGTATCGCCTTGACCGTGGTACGGGCGATGATCTGCGCGCCAACTGCGGCCTGGATGGCCACGTCGAACATCTGCCGCGGGATCAGGTCTTTCATTTTTTCGCACAGTTCACGACCACGGCGGTCCGCATGGCTGCGGTGCACGATCAACGACAACGCGTCGACCTTGTCGCCATTGATCAGCACGTCCAGGCGCACGAACGGACCGGCGTCGAAGCGCACGAAGTGGTAGTCCAGCGAGGCATAGCCACGGCTGACCGACTTGAGCTTGTCGAAGAAGTCCAGCACCACTTCGGCCATCGGCAGCTCATAGCTGATCTGCACCTGGCTGCCCATGTAGTTGATACCGATCTGGCTGCCGCGCTTCTCTTCGCACAGCTTGATGATGCTGCCGATGTGTTCCTCGGGGGTGAGGATGTTGGCGCGGATGATCGGCTCGCGGATCTCTTCCACCTGGTTGATCGGTGGCAGTTTGGCCGGGTTGTCCATCATCACGATGCTGCCATCGCTCTTGAGCACCTCGTAGATCACTGTCGGCGCGGTGCTGATCAGATCGAGGTTGTACTCGCGCTCCAGGCGCTCCTGCACGATTTCCATGTGCAGCATGCCGAGGAAACCGCAGCGGAAGCCGAAGCCCATCGCCTCGGAGCTTTCCGGCTCGAAGCGCAACGCGGCGTCGTTCAGGCGCAGCTTGTCCAGCGCCTCGCGCAGATCCGGGTAATCGTCCGCATCCACCGGGAACAGGCCGGCAAACACGCGCGGCTGCATTTCCTGGAAACCGGGCAGCGGCTCTGGGGCGGGGTCGGCCAGCAGGGTCAACGTGTCGCCGACCGGCGCGCCATGGACGTCCTTGATGCTGGCATTGATCCAACCCACCTCGCCAGCGCGCAGGGCCGGCATTTCCTTGCGCTTGGGAGTGAACACGCCGACCTTGTCGACCAGGTGCCAACGCCCGGTCGACATGACCTGGATCTTGTCACCGGCCTTGATCTGGCCCTGCATCACCCGCACCAGCGAGACCACGCCCAGGTAGTTGTCGAACCACGAGTCGATGATCAGCGCCTGCAACTTGTCGCTGCCGCGGTCGGCCGGTGGCGGAATGCGGTGCACGATGGCTTCCAGCACGTCTTCCATGTTCAGGCCGGTCTTGGCGCTGACCGCCACCGCGTCGGAGGCGTCGATGCCGATCACAGCCTCGATCTCGGCCTTGGCACGATCGATGTCGGCCGTCGGCAGGTCGATCTTGTTCAGCACCGGCACCACTTCCAGGCCCTGCTCGATGGCCGTATAGCAGTTGGCCACCGATTGCGCCTCCACGCCCTGCGCCGCATCCACTACCAGCAGCGCGCCCTCGCAGGCGGCCAGCGAGCGGCTGACTTCATAGGAGAAGTCCACGTGCCCGGGGGTATCGATGAAGTTCAGGAAGTAGGTCTCGCCGTTGCGCGCCGTGTAGGGCACCGACACCGACTGCGACTTGATCGTGATGCCACGTTCGCGCTCGATCGGATTGTTGTCGAGCACCTGCGCTTCCATCTCGCGCGCGGTCAGACCGCCGCACAGCTGGATGATGCGATCGGACAAGGTGGACTTGCCGTGATCGACGTGGGCGATGATGGAGAAGTTGCGGATCATCCGCATTGAATCGTGTGACATAGGTGGCGGCGGCGCGCGGCGTCGTCAGGATAACGCGGCATTATCGCATGCTAGGGCCGGCCCTCGCACAGGGTTTGGCCGGCAGCTGAACGACAGGAGCCGCCCGAGGGCGGCTCCTGTCCGGTACTGCAGGTATTCGGAAGGGATCAATCGCCAGCCCGGACCGCCACAAACGCGCTGTTTGCGCCCGCCCGCACCAGCAACATGACCACATCCCCCTTCTTGTAGCCGGCGAGCTCGCGGTTCAGCGCGGCCACGCTGCCTACCGCGGTGCGCCCCACCTGCAGCACCACCATGCCCGGCACCAGACGCGCCTCACGCGCGGCCTGGCTGTTCACCGCGGTGATCCGCACGCCCTCACCCGCCTCCAGCCCCAGCTGGCGGCGCTCGGCGGCGGTCAGGTCCGCCACTTCCAGCCCCAGCAGGGCGTTGGCGCCGGCCTGCGGCTTGCCCTCGTCGGCACTGCCCGGAGTCGTGGCGGCACGCTGTGCATCCTCGGCCAGCTCGGTCAGGGTCACGGTGATCTCCCGTGGCTTGCCATCACGCAGGATGCCCATGCGCACCTTGCTGCCCGGCGGCATCGCGCCAATCAGCGGCGGCAGCTCGGAGGAGGTGTTGATCTCGGTGCCATTGACCGAACGGATCACATCACCCACCTCGATGCCGGCCTTGGCCGCTGCGCTGTCGGGCACCATCTGGTTGACCAGCGCACCCCGGCTGTCAGGCAGCTTGAAGCCCTGCGCGATATCGCTGGTCACTTCACCCACTATCACGCCCAGCTGGCCACGACTGACTTTGCCGGTCTTCTTGATCTGCTCCACCGCGTTCATCGCCAGATCGATGGGAATCGCGAAGCTGATGCCCATATAGCCGCCCGAGGCGGAGAAAATCTGCGAATTGATCCCGACCACTTCGCCACGCGTATTCAGCAACGGGCCGCCGGAGTTGCCCTGGTTGATCGCCACGTCGGTCTGGATGAATGGCACATAGCGCTGTTCCTGGCCACCGGTATTGCGCCCCAGGGCACTGACGATGCCGGCGGTGACCGAATGGTCCAGGCCAAACGGCGAGCCGATTGCCAGCACCCACTGGCCCGGCTTGAGCGTGTTGGAATCGCCCACGCGCACCGTCGGCAGGCTCTTGCCTTCGATCTTCAGCAGCGCCACATCGTACTGGGCGTCGCTGCCGACCACCTTGGCGGTGAATTCGCGGCGATCACTGAGCTTGACCTTGACCGACTCGGCGCCATCGATGACGTGGTGGTTGGTCAGCACATAGCCGTCGTTGGAAATGATGAACCCCGAGCCCATGCTGCGCCCGCGCGGCCCGTTGTCCGGACCCTGCGGCCCCGGCATCTGGAAGTCCGGACCGAAGAAGCGGCGGAAGAACTCCGGCATCTGCTCCATGTCCGGACCTGAGCCAGCCATCCGCGGGTTGCGTCGCGCGCCGATCACGGTTTCCACGTTGACCACACCCGGCCCGACCTGGTCGACCAGCTGGGTGAAATCAGGCAGGCCACTGACAATCTGCGGCGCAGGGGCTGAGTTGCGGGCTGCCGCCACCTGTTCTGTGGGCGCGACCGGAGCCGGACTCTGCGCACAGGCCACCAGCGGCAAAGTCATCGCCAACAGGCCGAACACCTTGGTAGGAATATGAGGGGTCATAAAAATGCGAGTCTCCGATTCAGTCAAAGCGGCAAGAAACATCTGATCACAGCGCGCCTGCGACGGCACGCCGGCAAGACCTCTGAGCGGCCAGCGGCAGCGATGGTCGCGGCCGCAAACCCGCCCTCATTGGCGCGGCAACAATCGGCGCAATTCGGCCGTATCGGCCCCTTGTTCGGGCAGCCGCGGCTCGAACGGGTAGAACGTTCCACTCCGTTCCTGCTGCGCGGGGAAGCTGGCATTGAGCGCTCCCTGCCCCAGCGATGGCGCCACCGAAGAACGCGGCCAAGGCCGTGCTTGCAAGGTGTTGGCGCTGCTGCCGAACGGATCCTGACGCAGCACCGGTGAGATCGGTGTCACTGCCGGCAGCGACGGTGCCGCGGCGATCGCCCGCTGCGGCGGCTCGGCCATGCGCACCGCACTGGCACGTGCCGATTGCCGGCTGCGCGTGGCGCTGCCGCGACGCGTTGCCTCTTGACGGCGGGCGGCGGCAACGGCGACAGCAGAAGCCGAGGCCACCGAGGCAGCGGCATCGATCACCCCCGGCGCAGGACCGGTCGCCGCCGGTACCGCCGGCGAGGTGATCTGTGCCGTGGTAGCGATGACCGGGTCGGGCATCGCCGTTTCCGGCAGCTGCTCGCGGGCCATGAACAGGGCCACCGCGGCAACCGATGCCGCCAACGCGGCCCCACCGCCCCAGCGCCGCCAGCCGCTGCACGCGGTCTGCCGCGGCGCCATGCTGACCGGGCCGTACTGACCGATGTCGGCCGCGATCGCCTGACGAACCTTGAGGCCAAAATCGCCCGGAGCCGGCGCACAGGCCTGGCCACGCAGCGCATCCCCCAGCAGCTGCCAGCGCTCCTGGCAGCCGGAAAGTTCATCGTCATGCTCGATCCGGCGCAGCATGAAGCGCGCCTCGTCGGGCGCCAACTCGCCATCCACCAGCGCCGACAGCTGCTGCCGGTAGTGGGCGTGGAATTTGTCGACAGGGGTGTCCATCAGCTCGGGAATACGGTTGTCGGGGTTCATGCGCGACTCCGCTCACGGGTGGCGCTGGCGGTATCCAGCAAAGGACGCAGCTGGGCATCGATGGCCTCGCGCGCACGGAAGATCCGCGAACGCACCGTACCGATCGGACATCCCATCTTCTGCGCGATTTCCTCGTAACTCATACCTTCCACCTCTCGCAACGTAATGGCCGAGCGCAGCTCTTCGGGCAACGCATCAACCGCCTTCATCACGGTCTGTTCCAGCTCCTGCCGCATCAGTTCGCGTTCGGGCGTATCGGTATCGCGCAAGCGGGTCCCACTGTCGAACTGTTCGGCATCCCCGATGTCGATGTCGTCCGTCGGCGGTCGCCGGTTGTGCGCGGCCAGATAGTTCTTCGCCGTGTTTACCGCGATCCGGTGCAGCCAGGTGTAGAACTGGGCGTCGCCGCGGAAATTCCCGATGGCGCGATAGGCGCGCACGAAAGTGTCCTGGGCCACGTCCTGACATTCACTCCAGTCGGCGATGTAACGCCCGATCAGCGCGATGACCCGATGCTGGTACTTGCGCACCAGTACATCGAATGCCGCACTCTCGCCGCGCTGCACACGCCGGACCAGTTCCAGATCCAGCTCCTGCGGTGTTTCAACCTCGGCCATAACGGGCCGCACTCCTGTCAGCCCAACCGACGTCGGGCAATGAGACCGCTGCTCGCGGTAAAAGTTCAGTCCCCTCGCCGGAAGGGGGCGCACCGGCTTTTAACTCCCGTTCGGATAGCGTGTACAGGAGTGCCAGACGGCGCGAGCGCATCACATACCCAAGCATTGGGATTTGACGCCGGGGAAACAACCTCTGGATCATAGCGATCTTCTCCATACACAACCGGATGGAACGTCCCATGCTTTCAGGCTTCGATGGGCTCCGCTTCAATCATTGGCACACCGAACTGCGCGAAGACGGCATCGCCGTGCTCAGCCTCGACCGCAAGGACAGTCCGGTCAACGCCATGTCGCAGGACGTGCTGCTGGAACTGGGCGATATCGTCGAACGCCTGGCCATCGATCCACCCAAGGGTGTGGTGGTGCGCTCGACCAAGCCGGCCGGGTTCATCGCCGGCGCCGACCTGAAGGAATTCCAGGAGTTCGACCGCCGCGGTACGGTCAACGACGCCATCCGTCGTGGCCAGAACGTCTACCAGAAGCTGGCCGAGCTGCCCTGCCCGACTGTCGCCGCGATCCACGGCCATTGCCTGGGCGGCGGCACCGAGCTGGCGCTGGCCTGCCGCTACCGCGTGGCGTCCAATGACGCCTCCACCCGCATCGGCCTGCCGGAAACCCAGCTGGGCATCTTCCCGGGCTGGGGCGGCAGTGCGCGCCTGCCGCAGCTGGTCGGTGCGCCGGCGGCGATGGACATGATGCTGACCGGCCGCACCCTGTCGGCCTCGGCCGCGCGCGCGATTGGCCTGGTCGACAAGGTCGCCGCCCCGGCGGTGCTGGTCGATGCGGCCATCGCGCTGCTGCAGACCGGCGTGACCCGCCCGTTCAAGCAGCGCGCCACCGCCTGGGCCACCAATACCTTCCTGGCCCGCAAGCTCCTGGCCCCGCAGATGGCCAAGCAGGTCGCGCGCAAGGCCAAGAAGGACCAGTACCCGGCGCCCTACGCGCTGATCAGCACCTGGGAGCGCAGCGGCGGCAGCCCGATCCAGAAGCGTCTGGACGCCGAGCGCCGCGCCGTGGTCAAACTGGCCAGCAGCCCGACCGCGCGCAATCTGATCCGCATCTTCTTCCTGACCGAACGGCTCAAGGGTCTGGGCGGCAAGGATTCGGGCATCAAGCACGTGCATGTGGTCGGTGCCGGCGTGATGGGCGGCGATATCGCCGCATGGGCGGCCTACAAGGGCTTCAACGTCACCCTGCAGGACCGCGAGCAACGCTTCATCGACCCGGCCATGACCCGCGCGCAGGCGCTGTTCGATAAGAAAGTGAAAGACCCGGCCAAACGCCCGGAAGTCGTCGCGCGGCTGAAGGCCGATCTGGCCGGTGACGGCGTGGCCGTGGCCGATCTGGTGATCGAGGCGATCATCGAGAACCCGGAAGCCAAGCGTGCGCTGTACCAGACGCTGGAGCCGAAGATGAAGGCCGGCGCGCTGTTGAGCACAAATACCTCGTCGATTCCGCTGGTCGAACTACGTGACCACATCCAGCGACCGGCGCAGTTTGCCGGCCTGCACTACTTCAATCCCGTGGCACAGATGCCGCTGGTGGAGATCATCCACCACGACGGCATGGCCCCGGAAACCGAAAGACGCCTGGCTGCGTTCTGCAAGGCGCTGGGCAAGTTCCCGGTGCCCGTGGCCGGCACCCCGGGCTTCCTGGTCAACCGCGTGCTGTTCCCGTACATGCTCGAAGCCGCCACCGCGTATGCCGAAGGCATTCCCGGTCCGGTGATCGACAAGGCAGCGGTCAAGTTCGGCATGCCGATGGGCCCGATTGAACTGCTCGATACGGTGGGTCTGGACGTGGCGGCAGGCGTGGGCAAGGAGCTGGCGCCGTTCCTGGGCCTGCAGATCCCGGCCGCGCTGGCGACCGTCGAGCCGAACAAGCGCGGCAAGAAGGATGGCCAGGGCATCTATAAGTGGGAAAACGGCCGCGCGGTGAAGCCGGAAGTGGCCAAGGACTACCAGGCGCCGTCGGATCTGGAAGATCGCCTGATCCTGCCGTTGCTCAACGAGGCGGTGGCCTGCCTGCACGACGGGGTGGTCGCCGATGCCGACCTGCTCGATGCGGGCGTGATCTTCGGCACCGGCTTTGCCCCCTTCCGCGGCGGCCCGATCCAGCACATCCGCGCCGCCGGTGCCGATGGCTTGGTGGAAAAGCTCAAGACCCTGCAGGGCCGTTATGGCGACCGCTTCGCGCCGCGGCCGGGCTGGGAGCTGCCGGTACTGCGCGAACCGGTGGCCTGATCCGGGGCGGGACCATAAAGAAAAACGGAGCCTGACGGCTCCGTTTTTCTTGCGGATGGACCGCGACGCTAAAAGGCAGGCAATCGACGACGCTGACGTCACTGACCTCGGCGGGAGGCCCGCAACCGGATTGATGCAGGCGTCGCGGCGCCGGCTGCTCTCGCACACTCAGCGATGCACCGCGCCATGATGCCCCTGACGATCCGGCCCATGCGCATGGTCTTTGTGATCGTGATCGTGATCGTGATCGTGATCGTCCGCAGTCTGCGGCTTCACCTGCGCGCAGTCATCGCCGCAGTGGTCCACCTCCACCTGCAGCGTCACATGGTCGATGCCGAAACGCGCGTGCAACAGGGCGGCCAGTTGCCGGCGCAACACGTCCGCCTCCTGCCCGTCACGCATCACCACATGCGCGGTCAACGCCGGCGTGCTGGAAGCCAGCGCCCACACGTGCAGATCGTGGATGTCGGCAACCCCGGGCTGCTCCCGCAGCACCTGTCCCACATCGGCCAGCACCACGCCGTTGGGAACCCCTTCGAGCAACACATTGATCGCATCGCGCAGCAGCACCCAGGTGCGTGGCAGCACCCACAGTCCGATCAGTACCGCCAGGATCGGATCGACCAGGGTCCAGCCGGTGAAATGGATGACCAGACCGCCGGCGATCACCGTCACCGAGCCGAGCATGTCGCTCCATACTTCCAGATAGGCGCCCTTGACGTTCAGGCTCTCGCCACTGCCGGCGCTGAGCAGGCGCATCGCGATCAGATTGACCAGCAGGCCGAACGCGGCCACCCACATCATGCCACTGGAGGCGATGGCCTGCGGCTGCTGGAAGCGCTGCACGGCCTCTACAAGGATGTAGACGCCAACTCCGGCCAGCAACAGGCCGTTGACCACCGCACCGAGCGCCTCCAGCCGGGCGTAACCATAGGTCCGCCGCACATCGGGCGGGCGTCGGCTCAGCCGCACCGCGGTCAGGGCGATCATCAGGCCGATCGCATCGGTGGCCATGTGCGCCGCGTCGGACAGCAGCGCCAGGCTGTTGGTCCAGAACGCCCCGATGACCTCGACCACCAGATAGGAGGTGGTCAGCCCCAACGCCCACCACAGGGGCTTCTCGTGGCGGATCTCGCTGGGCAGGTGATTGTGGTCGTGGCTCATGATCGACTCCGGGAAACCGGGTCAGCTTAGTCAGCCGCCAGCGGCGGAGACTATTACATCGCCGCTGCGGCCATCCCTCAGCGTGGGCCGAGCACCGCTTCCAGATCCTTGCCCTGCGGCATGCCCGAGCGCAGCTGCACGAGGCCGCTGACATCCTTGAACACGATGCCCGGCGTGCCCTGGAAGCCCAGTTCAAGCATCGCCATCTCATTGGCGCGCAGCTTGGCCTGCACCTCGGCCGGGACCGTCGGCGCCGGCTTGATGCCGCCCTTGGCGAAGTTGCGCTCGTTCTCCAGCAACGCATCCACGGGCGACGCGGCACCGAGGATCGCGGCGGCCTTGTTGGCGCTGTCCTCGCGGATCACACCGACCAGGATCTGCCGGATCTGCACTTTGCCCGATTCCACCCACGGTCGCGCCGCCTGCCAGAAGTGGTTGCAGTACGGGCAATTGGGGTCACTGAAGGAATAGATGATGCGCGGCGCATCGGCCTTGCCCTCGGCGATCCAGTGGCTGCCCTCCACTGCGGCCCATGCCTTCTGCCCCATCGGCCCCTGTACCAGCTCCTTGAGTTTGGCAGCGCTCACATCCTCGCCCTTGGCGTTGACCAGCGTGCCGACCACCGCGTACTGGCCATCGGCCGAGACATACACCGCCAACGGTTCCTGCCCGGCCACACCGGCATAGCCGGTCAGGCCGACCGGCGTTTCGAACGTGCCCATGAACTCCACGCCCTGCGCGCGCAGGGTCTTGACCACCGCCGGCTCTGCGGCGGTATCGGCGGATTCCTTCGCGGCAACCGGTACCGCCGCCGGGGCGGCGTCACGGGCGCTGGCGGCCGGAGCCAGCAAGGCGGCCGAGAGCAGAAGCAGCGCGGGACGGGAACGGATCATCATCAACCTCGGAATGGAACGTTTATTGGATCTCGCGCACGCGGGCTTCCAGCGTGGCACGTGAAAGTTCACCCATATGGGCGCGGACCAGACGCCCGTTGGCGTCAAAGAACAAGGTGGTGGGCAGCGCGCGGGCGCCGGTCTGGCGCATGACCTCCGACTCGGCATCCAGCAGCACATTGGCCGGCGACATCTGTTCGGCGTGCAGGTAGTCCAGCACCTCCTGCGCCACTTCGCCCTGGTTGGCGAACACGAAATTCACCGCCGGATGCGCCTGCTGCGCCTGCACCAGCACCGGCATCTCGCGCCGGCACGGGCCGCACCAGGTCGCCCACAGATTCAGCACCAATGGGCGCCCCTTGTAACGGTCAAGCGGAACCGGCGCCCCCTGCAGATCCGCCAGCACCGCCACGGGCATGCTCACCGTAGATCGCTGCACCGCGAACAACACCATGCCGCCGATCAGCCAGAACGCGGCACCGGCCACCAGCCCCAGCAGCACCGGCTTGCGCGGCACCGGATGGCGCGTCTTCCAGAGCGCGTACAGGGCAGCGACCACGATCCCGGCAGTGATGGAGAAACCGCCATCGCCCAAGCGGATAATCGATACCGGATCGGCAAGATAATCGGGCAGATGCCACAGCACATGCACCAGCCGGGCCGCCAGCAATCCGCACAGGAACGCATCCAGCACGATCGCCCCAACACGGCTGCGCAGGCCGCCAGCGTCGGCGGTCACTCCCCGCGCCAAGCCCCAGGCCACTGCCAGCGCCGCCAGTGCGACCAGCGCCATCAAGGGAAATGGACCGGCACTGATCACGACACACGCTCCACAGCGCTGACAGGCCTGTCAGGTAGGAGTCGTGGAAGCGATCGGCCCGCGCCGGCAGGTTGTGCGAGCAGAAAAGCAGAAGTCATGGTTAACAGCATGGACGAAAGCAGCCAATTCAGGCTGAACCAACCCCCGCAGTGGCCCCACCGAATAGCCATGAAGCTCACGCTCGGGACAGTTGGAGATCATGGCGCATCCTCGATCGCCAGTTGGGCGAAACGGATGCAATCGTGCAGACACATTCGAACCTGCACTCCTGCTTGCGGAGTACCGCTCCAGCACACCGCTCAAGGTCTCGCTGCTTCCGCCCAAGGCCTGCCTGGACACGCGAAGCCGCCGCAAGTGCTGAGCACTTGCCTCATGGCCCGATAGCCGCGCACTGCGGGTACACCTGTCCGTATCGCCTTGCTCGAGACCTACATCCTGTCAGGATCCAGACGTCACAGCGCAGATCGACCAGCGCCTTGCCGGGTAAATTCTCGGAAACAGACGCACCGCTTGCATCGTGATCTTCCGAGCCGCCAATACAGACGGATATGCCGATAGATCGCGATGCAGCTCAGACATCGCGCCAGCCCACCGCAGCGTTGTAACGGGCTTCCTATTGATTCTGCTCAGACCAGATTGCAGAGCGTGGGTGATGGGCCGGAATACCGCAACCCGCCACATCAATGCAGACAGCGTGCACGGTGCCGGGCCGGCAAGTCGACAGTAGGCACAATCATCTCGCGCCCGAGTTATCCCTCGGCATGCCTGCTTAACCGTTGCCACCCCGACGACAGGGTTTACGCCGCCACATTGCGAACTCACCGGCCAAAACAGGACAGCCCCGGCGGACCGGGGCTGTCTTGGTGACCGGATACGGCCGGACGCGGCTTAGAAGTTGCGCGGACCGCGCGGCTTGAAGCCACCGTCACGACGCGGGCCGCCCGGGCCACCGGGACGACCGGCCGGCTTCGGCCCGCTCTTGCTGAAGCGCGGCTTGAACGACGGCGCGGCGCCGCCCTGCTCTTCGCCTTCCTCAACCCGGCGCATCTGCAACTGCTGGCCGGACACCCAGACCTTCTTCAGGTGCTGCAGCACATCGCTGGGCATTTCCGCCGGCAGATCCAGTACCGAGTGGTCATCATGGATGTCGATGCGGCCGATGAAACGGCTTTCCAGCCCGGCCTCGTTGGCGATCGCGCCGACGATGTTGGCCGGTTTCACACCGTGCATATGGCCCACTTCGATACGGAAGGTTTCCATGCCGACTTCCGGGGCACTGCGCGGCGCCATTTCACGACGCGGACGCTCACCGAACTCGCCTTCGCCACGCGGCGGACGCGGAGCACGCTCGCCCTCGTCATGCCGCGGAGCACGCTCGAAACGCGGCTCGAACCGGGCCGGACGCTCGCCACGCTCCTCACGACGCGGGAAACCGCCGTCACGCGCCGGACGTTCGTTGCGGCCAGCCGGCTGCTCGCGCATCCCGGTACGCACCGGCGGCGCCAGCAGGAACGGAGTATCGCCCTGCAGCAGCTTGGCCAGCGCGGCAGCGATGTCGATCGCCGGCACGTTGTTTTCACTTTCGTAGCGCTGCACCAGATCACGGTAGAAATCGGTGTCGCCGGAGGCCATCGCCTGGCCGATGCGCTCCAGGAACTTGGTGACGCGGTGATCGTTGACCGCATCCACGCTCGGCAGCTGCATTTCCTCGATCGGCTGGCGCGTGGCGCGCTCGATCGAGCGCAACATGCCCTTTTCGCGCGGAGTGACGAACAGGATCGCCTCGCCGCTGCGACCGGCACGGCCGGTACGGCCGATACGGTGCACGTAGCTTTCCGTGTCGTACGGGATGTCGTAGTTCAGCACGTGACTGATCCGCTCCACGTCCAGGCCACGGGCGGCCACATCGGTGGCGACCAGGATGTCGAGCTTGCCTTCCTTCAACTGCTGGATGGTGCGCTCACGCTGGGCCTGCTGCATGTCGCCATTGATGGCGGCGGCGGCCATGCCACGGGCCTGCAGCTTTTCGGCCAGCTCTTCGGTGGCGGCCTTGGTACGCGCGAAGACGATCATCGCGTCGAAGGGTTCCACTTCCAGGATGCGGGTCAGTGCATCGAGCTTGTGCATGCCGGCCACCCACCAGTAGCGCTGGCGGATGTTGGCCGAGGTGGTGGTCTTGGATTGGATGGTCACTTCCACCGGATTGCGCAGGTAGGTCTGCGCGATGCGACGGATGGCCGACGGCATGGTGGCCGAGAACAGCGCGACCTGGCGCTGCTCCGGCAGCTTCTTGAGCACGGCCTCGACATCGTCGATGAAGCCCATGCGCAGCATTTCGTCGGCTTCGTCGAGCACCAGCGTCTTGAGCTCGGACAGGTCCAGCGTGCCGCGGTTGAGGTGATCGATCACGCGACCGGGGGTGCCGACCACGACGTGCACGCCGCGGCGCAGGGCCGACAGCTGCTGGCCGTAGGGCTGGCCACCGTAGACCGGCAGCACGCGGAAGCCGGGCATGGCGACCGAATAGCTCTGGAACGCTTCGGCGACCTGAATGGCCAGCTCGCGGGTCGGTGCCAGCACCAGGACCTGGGGCTTGGTGGCGGAAAGGTCGATATTGGACAGCACCGGCAGCGCGAAAGCACCGGTCTTGCCGGTACCGGTCTGCGCCTGGCCAAGTACGTCACGGCCTTCCAGCATTGCCGGGATGGTGGCAGCCTGGATGGGGGACGGGGATTCGTAGCCGACTGCGGCTACCGCCTTCATCACAGACTCGGAAAGACCGAGATCTGCGAACAGCAGCGGTGCGGGGGATTCTTGGGACATGGGTAACTCCGGGGGCCACACCGCGAACGGGCGGGCGAAAAGACGCATATTGTGCGCCCAAATGCACTGCGTTGTCGCGGGGCGGGCGCATGGCCGTTCAGCTGGCGCAAGCACTCGGCCGCCCGGGCGGCCTGCAATTGGCGCACAATAACGCCCGTTTTATCGTGGGAACACCATGCAGACCATCGAATTCGAGCTGGACCGTGAATACGTCGAACTGAAGCAGCTGCTGAAGCTGACGGATCTGGTTTCCAGTGGCGGTGAAGCCAAAGTGATTATCGGCGAGGGCCAGGTCCAGGTCGATGGCGCGGTGGAACTGCGCAAGGCGTGCAAGATCCGCGCCGGCCAGCAGGTGCAGCTGGGCGATGTGCTGATCCGGGTGACCGGGGAGGCCTGAGCCGCCCCGCCCTGTTCACAGGGACTGCCGCTGGGTCAGATGGGCGGCAATCATTTTCCGGAAGGGAGCCACGCCATGGGCCGCGCGCAGCGCCGCGCCCCGCAGCAGACGCGCGGGCAGGCGGCTGTCGTTGTAGAGGCTGACAATGGCATTGGTCGCCTCGTACAGCGGCCGCGCTGCCAGCCGATGGCCGCGCTCATACCGGGCTAGCAGCGCCTTTGCACCGATATCGGCACCGGCCTCGGCGGTGCGACGCAGCTGCTGCGCCAGCCGGTGCTGGCTCTGCAGCCCCAGATTGAACCCATGGGCGGTCACCGGGTGCATGCCAACGGCTGCATCGCCGATCAGGGCATAGCGCGGACCGGCGAAACGCTGCGCGTAGACCCCCACCAGCGGATACACATGGCGGGTTCCCGCCAGCTGCATCTGTCCCAGCCGTTGCTCGAAGAAACCGGTGACGGTGCGGCCGAACTGTCCCTCCTCCATCGCCATCAGCGCTTGCAGCTTCTGGGGCGGCAGGGTGATCACGGCCGAAGCCTGATCGCCGGGCAGCGGCAGCATCGCCAGGGTGCGTTCATACCCGAACCACTCCCACGCCTCGTGCCGGTGCGGACGCTCACAGTGCAGCCGGCAAACCAGCATCGACTTGCCGAAATCGCGCATCTGCGCGCCGATGCCCATCATCCGCCGGGTCGCCGAGAAGCGGCTGTCGGCGGCCACCACCAGCCGCGCCGCCAACTGCCGGCCATCGGCCAAGGTGACGGTATTGGCCTCGACGCCGGGCGTGATCGCAGTGACCGAGGTGCCATCGATCACCTCCAGCCCGGCCTGGGCCTGCACGGACTTCCAAGCCGCGCGGCGGATCAGGTGATTGGGCAGCAGCCAGCCCAGCTCGGCCACCCCCTCGCGTTCGGCCGCAAACCCCAGCGCGAACGGCGAGGTGCCGTTCATCACCCGGGCACGACGCAACGGGGAAATCTCGCCCGGCGCGATCCGCTGCCAGATGCCCAGTGTCTGCAGGATCTGCCGGGACGCGTGGGTCAAGGCGATCTCGCGACCGTCGAATGCCGGAGTGGCCAATGCCGTCTGCGGCTGCTGTTCGACCAGCGCCACCGACAACCCACTGCCGGCCAGACTGCGGGTCAAGCACAACCCGGCCGGGCCCGCCCCCACCACCAGCACATCCACGCTCTGCATCACCTGCTCCCTCGTTCCTGTCCCGGTGCAGGCTAAGACCGCCTCCGCCACAAGACATTGATCTGGATCAGGTCAACAACGGCCACACCAGCATTCCGATACCGGCCATCGCCACGCCCCAGACCAGGCTGCGGAGGTAGGGAATACCGGCAGCGTACAGCGGCACGTAGAGCACCCGCGCCCAGAGGTACAGCTGTGCGCCCAGCGCGGTGGAGGGGTTCTGCCTGTGCAGCAGCACCACCGCCAATACCGCTGCGGCGAACAACGGGAAGGTTTCCAGGAAATTGGCCCAGGCCCGCTGCAGGCGCGCCGCCGCCCCGGTCAGGGGAGGCGCCCGGCCATCACGGGCCGACACGTTCCATTTGAGCCCGCGCTGTGATGTGCTGGCAGTGGCTGCCAGCAGCATCTGCAAGATTCCCAGCACCACCGCCCAGCCCAGCGCGCGGATTTCGATATCCATCGTCCCCTCCTCGCATGAATGCGTGGGGCTGGCCGTGGGCCAGGCCCCGCCTGACCTACAACACCGGATCAGCCGGCCGCCGCTCTGACGCTGTAGCCGGACACCCGCCACACCTTGTCTTCGTCCAGCCGGAAGGACACCAGCTCACGCACCGGCTGGGCGTTGTTGGCAAAGCGGGTGGGAAAACTGACGTTGAGGTAGATGCCCTCCGGTACCGGGGCGCCGGCGGGATACTGCACACGGGTGATGGACGGCTTGCCCCGCGCCACCAGTGCCCCGAGCTTGGCCCGGTCGGCGCTCACGCTGCTGGCGAACAGGTCGCGGGAAACGGCCTTGCGGGCGGCCGGGGATGCACCGTCCCAGACCTGGGCGGCCTGGTTGGCATCGATCATCTGCGCCACGCGCTGTGCAGCGCGGGTCATCTCCGCATCCTGCCGGGCCTGTTGCGCCTGCTGGGCGGGCGTCAGCGCCGGGGCGGTCCGCGCAGCCGGTGCAGCGGGCGCAGCCACTGGCCTGGCGGCAGCGGGAGGTGGTGTCTGGGCCAGCAACCCAGCCGCCGGCAAAGTCAGTGACAGCAGTATCAACAGACGACTGGACCGCATGATGCACCCCATGGCGTTGCGTGGAAGAACCGGCAGTCTATGCCGCCCGATGTGATGGGCCTACTGCTCAGTGCACCGCCGCCGGGCCCGGCACCTGCGCGGTGGCTGCCGCCTGCACCGGGGACGAGGGCAGCGCCAGCAGCGCGGTATCTATTTCCGACAACGGGCTCTCGTCCGGGCAGGTCTCATCCGGGAATCCGAACCGCTGCTTCAACGCCTGGCCACAGGTGTTCACCGCGTCCAGATCGGCACCTTCGGCCTTGCAGTCGCGATCGAAGGCGATCAGGAACGCGTCTTTGCGGCGCACGAAATCATCGCCGCACTTGCGCATCTGCTTGATCCGCTCCAGATCGTCCTGCACCGCGTTGGTGCCATCAAGCCCGAACTGCTTGAGTTCCTCGGCACTGAGCAGACGCACGCTGCGGTTGGGCACGGTCATCATCAGGTCGGCCACCCCCACCGCCACGCCGTTGCGCTGCAGGTAGTCCTTCACGTTGTCATAGACCTCGTGCAGCTCCTTGTTCAACTCCGCACGCGAGGTGGCGGTGGAACTGATCCGCATCATCCGGTGGATACCGACCTTGCCGGCGATCAGACGGTTGTCGCCGGCGGCCAGCACGAACACGCAGGCGCTGTGGCAGATCGAGCCCTCCCGCACCCAGATGGTCCAGCCGGACTCGCCGATGCTGTCGCCGGCCACGATCGCCGCTTCCACCTGGCCGCCGCTGGAATCCAGATCCAGGATGCGCCGGTCGATACCCATCGATTCGGCCACGATCGCCAGCCGCGCCATCAGCGCCGCGAACGTCGGGTTGATCTTGCCGGCATAGCGCACGCGCAGCAGGCCACGCTCCTTGCACGGCGCCAGCGCCGTCTCCATGGCCTGGCGTTCCAGGGTTTCCAGGGCCGCGCCATCGCCGTTTTCACCGGCGTAGTCGGTGTCACAGCTGATCCAGACCCGGTCGTTCTCCAGCGCCACCTCCGGCCAGTCACGGTCCTTGGCCGGCACCGCGACCGGGGCCGGCCGCGGCACATCGGTGACGTTGATCGACACCATATGGTCACCGTCGGACGCCTGCGCCACCGCCGGGTCCGGCAGCGGCTGTTTGTCCTGCTCCTGTGGATTGCAGGCCAGCAGCCCGACACACAACAACGGCGACCACCAGAATCTGGGCAACATGGAGAGCAATCAGGTCCGTGCGACGGCGCAACACGCGCCGGAAAGAGCGGACAGTCTAGTGCGCAAAGCCCCCCGCCCCGCAATCGGGCCTAAACGAGGATTCATCCTCGGCAGCGATGTCCGGAAATGGCCAGTGCCGGTCCCCGCCGCGCCCTAGACTGGGGCCATGCACAACCCCGCCCTGCCCAGCTACGAGCAATGCGAACAGGCGCGTCTGGCCCGCGATGCGCGCTTTGACGGCCTGTTCTATACCGCCGTACGCAGCACCGGCATCTACTGCCGGCCGGTCTGTCCGGCGCCGGTGCCGCACCGTCGCAACGTCAGCTACTTCCCCAGTGCCGCCGCCGCCAGCGCGGCCGGCTACCGGCCGTGCCTGCGCTGCCGGCCGGAACTCTCGCCCGACGATGCCAGCCTGCTGCAGGACCACACCCTGCACCGGGCCCTGGCGCTGCTCAACGAAGGCATCCTGCAGGAGCAGCCGGTCTCGGCACTGGCCGCGGCGATGGGGCTGAGCGCGCGCCAGCTGCAGCGGCTGTTCGTCGCCCGGCTCGGCGCCACCCCGGCCCAGCTGCACGCCACCCGGCGGCTGCTGCTGGCCAAGCAGCTGCTCACCGAGACGGCATTGCCGGTGACCGAGGTGGCGCTGGCGGCCGGCTTCAACAGCCTGCGCCGCTTCAACAGTGCGTTTCTGGCCGGCTGCGGCATGCCGCCGGGCGCGTTACGCCGCCAGCACGGTGCCGTGGCCGGCGGCGAGCCGGTGTTGCGGCTGGCCTACCGGCCGCCGCTGGATTTCCCGGCGATGCTCGCGTTCCTGCGCAAACGCGCGATCCCCGGCATCGAGCAGATCGATGCCGACAGCTACCGGCGGGTGCTCGTCATCGACGGCAGTGCCAGCCTGATCCGGGTCAGCGCCGATCCGCGTCGCCACGAACTGCGCCTGCAGCTGGGCGGCACCGATCCGCGGGCGATCCCGGCCATCGTGGCGCGGGTGCGGCGGGTGTTCGATCTGGATGCGGATCTGGCCACCGTGCACGCCTGCCTTGTCCAGGAACCGCTGCTGGCGCGCGCGATCGACCAGCGCCCGGGCCTGCGTGTGCCCGGCGGCTGGGACGGCTTCGAGGTGGCGGTGCGCGCCGTGCTCGGCCAGCAGGTCAGTGTGGCGGCAGCCACGACGTTGGCACGGCGGCTGGTCGAGCGGTTCGGCGGCCATCTCGACGGTCTGCCCGAGGGCCTGGACCGCCAGTTCCCGCTGCCGACGCAGCTGGCCGAGGCGCCCTTGGAAGCCATCGGCCTGCCGCGCAGCCGCGCGGCCACCGTGCGGGCGCTGGCACGCGCCTGCGCCGAGGGCCGGCTGCAGTTCAGCCGCGCGCAGACGCTGGAACATTTCGTCCAGCAGGCCACCGCCCTGCCCGGCATCGGCGCGTGGACCGCGCACTACATGGCACTGCGGGCGCTGGGCATGCCCGATGCCTTCCCGGCCGGTGATCTGGTCCTGCAGCAGGTGCTGGGAGAAGGCCAGCGTCTGGGCGAACGCGCCACCGAGGCCCGCTCGCAGCCATGGCGTCCCTGGCGCGCCTATGCGGTGCTGCATCTTTGGCATCTGGCCGCCGCCCCCGAAAAAACGCCATCCTCCCCCGCCGTGGATTCCCCGGAGAACTGCGCATGAGTCCTGTGTACTTCGACCGCTTCGACAGCCCGATCGGCCCGCTGACGGTGGCCGCCGATGAACAGGGCGTGCGCCACATCCTGTTCGCCGAGAACCGCCACGACGCCCGCGGCCGCGAGCACTGGCAATGCGATCCCGATGCGGTAGCCGAACCACGCCGGCAGTTGCTGCAATACCTGCACGGACAACGGCGCCAGTTCGAACTGGCCCTGGCGCCGGTCGGCACCGACTTCCAGCTGCAGGTCTGGCACACACTGGCGCAGATTCCGTTCGGCGCGACCTGGAGCTACCGGCAACTGGCCGAACGCATCGGCCGCCCCGCCGCGGCCCGTGCGGTCGGCGCCGCCAACGGCCGCAATCCGTTGCCGATCGTGCTGCCGTGCCATCGGGTGATCGGCAACAACGGTGCGCTGACCGGCTTCGGCGGCGGACTGCCGACCAAAGCCGCGTTGCTACGGCTGGAAGGAATCGGCATCGAGGACGCCGTCGCGGCGGATCTTTTCGACTGACCGGGCATACTCCAATACGCCCAACGGCGTATTGGTACGGTCATCCCGTGGACGTATCATGTTGCGATGATTTCGATCCGTTTTCCTGCGGCCGTACTGGCCTGTGCCCTGCTGGCCGCCTGCGCTTCCACGCCGCGCACCGCTTCCGCTCCCTCCCTCCCGCCCACCGTGCTGCTGCTGTCCGTCGATGGCCTGCGCGCCGACAAAGTGGATGCCACCCACACGCCCAACCTGTTC
>NZ_LLXS01000047.1:0-1484 GCF_001431585.1 Stenotrophomonas pictorum JCM 9942
AGGCCCAGCTCAGTACCGACCTGCTGAAGGAAGCGCTCGCAAAAAAATGGTGAGGCCAT
This sequence comes from Stenotrophomonas pictorum JCM 9942, assembly GCF_001431585.1. NCBI lineage: Bacteria > Pseudomonadati > Pseudomonadota > Gammaproteobacteria > Lysobacterales > Lysobacteraceae > Stenotrophomonas > Stenotrophomonas pictorum. The sequence continues at coordinate 60 of NZ_LLXS01000047.1, forward strand.
CTCAGCGGCGCGAGATGGCCCGGTAATCCCCCCATTAACCAGAGTTCTGAGAAGTAGAGCTATGCGGCCATGGCCAACCGCTGCTTGGGGGTGATGCCGCCCAAGGCCATGTTTGGGCGTTCATGGTTGTACATCCACATCCATTGGGTGGCGCACAGCCTGACCTCATCAAGGTCTGTCCAATGGTACTGCGAGAGCCATTCGTAGCGCACCGTTCGGTTGAAGCGTTCAACATAGGCGTTCTGTTGTGGCTTGCCCGGTTCGATGTGCTCAAAGCGAATGCCCCACGACTTGGCCCAGGCCTCGATGGCCGCGCTGATGTACTCCGGGCCGTTGTCGCAGCGAATGACCTGCGGCTTGCCACGCCAGGCTATGACCTGTGTGAGCGTGCGGATCACCCGCAGCGTGGGCAGCGAGAAGTCGACCTCGATGCCCAGTGCTTCGCGGTTGAAGTCATCGATGATGTTGAGCAGCCTGAAGCTTCTGCCGTCCTCCAACTGGTCATGCATGAAGTCCATCGACCACACCTGATTGATGGCCTCTGGTACCGATAGCGGCTGGGGCTTCTCGCGCACCAGGCGTTTGCGTGGCTTGATGCGCAGGTTCAACTCCAGCTCCCTGTAGATGCGGTACACGCGCTTGTGGTTCCAGCCAAAGCCTTTGACGTTGCGCAAGTACAGGAAGCACAGCCCAAAGCCCCAGTTGCGGTTGTTGTCCGTCAGGCGTAGCAGCCAGTCGGCGATCTCATCGTTCTCGGCCTGGTGCTTGGCTTCGTACCGGTAGCAAGCCTGGCTGATCCGGAAGGCCAGGCATGCCGCGCGTATCGACATGCCTCGTTCCTGCACAGCCCTTTGAGCCATCTCGCGGCGGCGAGATGGCTTCACCACTTTTTTGCGAGTGCCTCCGAGACCACTTCGGCCTTGAGCTTTTCTTCGACGTACATCTTGCGGAGTCGGCGGTTTTCTTCCTCCAGCTCCTTCATGCGCGCCATCAGCGAGGCATCCATGCCACCGAACTTCGAGCGCCACTTGTAGAACGTGGCCGTGCTGACGCCCATCTCGCGGCACAGCTCGGGCACGGCAAGACCAGCCTCTACGCGCTTGAGCGCCTCGATGATCTGGCTGTCGGTGAATCGGGACTTCTTCATGGTAGAAATTTTCCTTCGAAAACTTCTACTTCTCACTGCGCTGGTTTTGCGGGGGGATTACCCTTCGAACTGGCGGAAAAAGCCCCCCAGCGCCGAGAACTGCTCGCCTTTTTCCTTGCGGATCTCCAGCGAGAACACCAGCTGGCGGCCATCGGCGAAACCGAAGGACACCAGGGTGTGGGCGATGGCCGGCCCCATCCAGTAGGACAGCAGCAGATCGGCTGATTGCACCTGCGAAAGATCGGACTGCCGGGGCTCCCAGCGCACGGCATAGTCGT
>NZ_LLXS01000048.1:0-29904 GCF_001431585.1 Stenotrophomonas pictorum JCM 9942
GCGTTGCAACGCTCACCCAGGGATTCGGCCGCACATTGCGCAGCTTCAGCTGGGAAATGAAATCGTCGCCGGAAGACTTGCGGCCGATCAGGCCCAGGTCGGTGCGCAGCTGTTCGCTGGCCACCGCCTCGCGCTGGCGCTGCTGGGTAGGAGCATCGATGCGCGCCATCAGGCCGGCCGTCTTGGCGGCGTAATCGCCCACACCCAGCGCCGCGTCGTTGGCGGCCTGCCGGTAGGCGTTGCTCACCGCGCCAGCCTGGCCAAGCCCCTGCGTGGCGCTGGCCTGCGCCGCCCGCACCTGGTCCAGGTACTGGTTGCCGGTGCTGGCGCGCTCCTGCTCGGCACTGGACAGGGATCGATCACGAAGCGCGTCGCCCACCGCGCGGTCGGCTTCAGCCTGCCGCACCGAGTTCTGCTGGATCTGCCCGGCCAGGATATTGTCCTGTCGCTTGGCGGTCTTGCGCTGCTCGTTGTAGTTCACGCCGGCACTGAGGCCAGCCATGACCATCGGAATCCAGATCGACTCGGTCCCCATCAGCGGCCTCCTTGCCCAAACCCGGGCGTGTACAGCAGGTTGTAGATATCCCGGTTGCCGCGGCGCTCAGCTGCGGCGTTCCGGCTGTTCTCGTAGATCTTCGACAGCCCGCCGAAGACGTCGCCCAAGGCATTGGTGGTCAGGCTGGCATTGGCGCCGGCCAGGTTGGCCTGCAGCATCTGCGCCGCCCGGGCACCGCCGGCAGTGAGGTCCGCCCCCGACTGCGCCAGCGAGATCATGTTCATGCGGCTCTGCTCGTCGGCATTGCGCAGCTCATTGGCCGCGCTCTGCGCCAGGCGATCGGCAGACAGGACGCCCTGCTGGTAGTCCTGCCCCAGCTGGCGGTTGGCATCCACGGCCACCGAGCCGCCGGTCTGCCCGTTGCGCGCCATCGCGAACTTCAGGCTGCGGTCGGCCGTGTCCTTCTGCCGGTCCAGGTTCTGCCTGTAGAAGCTGCGGCTGGCGCCGAGGAAGTCGTTGATGTCCGCCTCACGCTGCGGGCTGCCGTAGATCTGGTTGATCTGCTGCACCGAGCGGTTGATGTTGGCCTGGCGCAACCCCTCGGCCTGGGTGGCCTTGTTGGTCGCCTTGCTGGATCCGCCGCCGCCCATTACTCACCTCGCAGTCGGGAAAAGTGGGCGACGTCCTCGCCCCGGATGCCGTAGTGGCGCCACACGCCCTCGGCCTTGAAGCCCAGCGAGCGCTCGAACCACTCGATGGCGTGCTCCCGGCTGGTGATGGCGCTGGTCTGCAGCCGATGGGCGCCGGATTCGAAGATCCGATCCATCAACCACCGCGTGCCCTTGGTCAGGCTTCGCCACTGCTCGGACCAGCCCTGTTCGGAGCCCAGCATCCACGCTTGCCACACGCCCGGCCCGGCCGGCTGGAAGCCCCCGGCAGCGGCGGGCAGATCGTCGTCCTGCAGCACCGTCACGGCATACACCCCGCTCAGGTGGGCGGCCTCGATGAACCAACGAACCGCCGCGTCCTCGTCGAACTGCTCCAGCCCGCTCAGCGCGATGAACTGCGCGCGCTCGTCCTCGCGCATCTTCTTGACCAGGTAGACGATGTGCTCCGGCCTGCAGGGGATCACGTTCGAAGGAAGGCGGGCTGTTTTCATGCCGCTATGCTCGGCCAGCCCGTCATCGGTTCAACGGAGCATCAGCTCATCGGCCGGCTGTCCTGCAGATAGAGCTGCAGGGCATTCCACTGCCATTGCTCGGAGCCGTCATAACGCAGCTCCACAGCCAGCGACGCCGCCGCCAGCGGCATCGGGATCACCATGCCAGGCACGGTATCCGCCGGCACCGGATAGCCCGGCGTGAACAGGCCGCCGTTGCTCTGGTCGATGCCAAAGGACACGGAGACAGCGCCGGTGCCAACGACATCGAAGCCGTAAAGCATCTTGGTCACGCCCGGCTGCCCGAAGTCCAGCCACGGCCAGCGGATGAGGCCCGGGAAGGGGACGACCGTGGGCACCGGCGGATCATCGCCCACCATCACCTCATCGCCCAGCACCGTCTCATCCACGCGATGCACGTGATCTCCCGACCGCAGGTACAGCGAATCCCCCGCGATCGCCCAGTCCTCGACCACGAACGGGAACTCGTACCGGGACCAGGCGCCCACCTGTCCGATCCGGGTCATCGTGTAGACGAACACATGCGTGTCGGTCTCGCGCGGGAACATCAGCCAGTATTGTCCGGCCGCCGGGAAATACAGGCCCAGCGGCGCCACGCCATCGGCCATGGCCGCCTGGACCAGCGGATCGATCGGCATGCCCACGTCGCCGGCCTGGAAGTTGGTGCTGCTGGCGGCGATACCGACGGTGCGCACCCCCTGCGAGGCCAGGAAGAACAGATCGTTCGACACCGGCGCCATCGCGTGATGCTGCGTGCTCCCCATCGGCAAGGCGTCCAGCAGCGCCATGCTGGCCGGGTCCTCATCGACCTGCCAGAGCTGGAAGGCCTCGGCGTTGAACGGGATCAGGTTGCCGCGGTACAGGCCCATGGCCTCCACCGGGTTGGCGCCGTAGTTCTGCAGGCCTGTGGGCAGATAGCCGGCGTCGTCGCTGCTGGACCAATCCAGCGGATTGACCGTGGCGCTGTAGCGCACGATGTCGTCGTCGGCGCAAAAGACCTTGGATGCGGCGATCCCGACGATCTTGGTGTTCGGGCAATTCGGATCCTCCACGCGGCGCGATACCGCCCGAAAGGTTACCGAGCCATCCTTGACCATCCCGCCATCGTCCTGCGGCCAGTCCGGCTCCACAGTCCCGCTGACGTACAGCGGTTCGGCCGTCCACACCACGCGCGTGGCCGAGATGGCCTCCCAGGTGACTTCGTTGTCGATCACCTGCTGCCCGAGGATGGGTGGCCAGGCCGGCTCGCTCGCCGCCGAGAACCCCGACTCGCTCTGCACAGCCCGGTAGGCCAACCCAGACGGGAGCCCCGCGAAGGTCCCCGAGACCTGCAGGGCGTCGCCCCAGATCGGGTAGTTGTGGTCGGCGACGGACCACAGTGCGATGCCGGCTCGGCAGTAGGCAGCCCCAGCTGGGCAGGTCGCAGTGACGCTGGACCGGTGCCATGCCCCGCCCCTGCCGTCGTTGACCTCGTTGCCCTTATCGGGCGAGCCCAGTGGAGTGTCATCGGCCGCGTACCACTGCACCTCGACCCAGCCGCGCGTTGCGCCCACGGTGGAGGCGCCCTGCTCGATCATGCAGGACGCGGTGATCGACTTTCCCACCGGCACGATGAGGCGGGTCTGGTTCAGCGCCAGGCCCGAGGCGACATTCCCGGGCAGGCGGACGCACCCAACCCCGCCAAAACCATGGCCATCGGAGACGTAGGCCGCGCCGCCGCTGTAATCCCAGCCCGACGCGCCGGCGCTGAAGTCCCCGTTGACCACCGCGGTCGCGCCCGGCGATGGCATGGTGATCGGAACGACGATATCGCCAGGCTGGTACAGAAAGCCGGGCTGCCATACGGCATAGCTCATCAGCGGATCTCCGTGTTGCTTGCCGTGCTGTTCGCGGCATTGCCGTGGCCGTAGCGGTCCGTAACGCTGGGCGGCACCGTAGCGCTGCCGGCGCCTGCTTCGGGAACGGTGTACTGGGCCTGGGCGTCCACCTCTTCGATGACCACCTCGCCGGGATTGGTGGGCCACACCGGCTCGGATGTACCAGAGCGTGGGCTGTCGCCGATCACTTCGGTGGCGACGTACCGGTAGCCGTTGTCGACGATCGGCACCACGACATCGCCCAGTGCTCGGGCCACATTGGGTGCCCACGGCACATAGCCGGCGCGGTCAGACTCCACGCGATAGGCCAGACCGTTGCCATTGCTCGGGCGCACCAACGTGCCGGGCAGATACACATGACCGGGCAGCCACTCCTCGCCCTTCTCCAGCCAATAGTGGCGCACCAGCCCATCTTCGAACTCGGCCACCACGTACAGGTAGCCCAAGAACGGCAGGGCAAAGTGGATGTCCTTGATCGGCGTATCCGCGGCAGACGGATGGCGGATCACCTCCACCTCTACTCGCGGGTCGTCACTGCTCCGGACGTGGTGGGAGAACACCACGAACTTGCCCTTGAACCAGACCAGCCCTTTCGTGCCCTCAGGTAGCTCGGCGTCGATACGCGTGCCGGGACGGCACTTGATGGTCCGCGCCGCGGTCACGTACCCGTTGAGCAGGTCGTACAGCGAGTCCGAAGACGCGCCGCCCTTGTCGCGCAGCCGGGTGATGCCAGCTTTGACCGCTGACATTGCGATCTGCCGCATGCTCAATCCTCCTTCAGCACCGGGCGAACTGCCGGCGCCTGGACGCGGGTGCCCGGGATGTAGCGGCGCGTCTGGTGTGAGCCGGCCACACGGCTACGGATGTAGGCCGTCGCCTGGCTGGCGTAGTTGCCCGCATCGGCCTGGCCGTAGTGCGCCTTGGCGTTGGCCAGTGCCTGCAGGAACACTGCCTCGGGATCCGCCGTCAGCACATCTCCATCTGCCTCCATCGGCGAGGGGCCGAAATCCCCTTTGATGCGTAGCTGCCAGGTGTCGTCTACCGGTGCCGGCCACACCTCGATGCACTGCCGGATCTCGTAGTGCGACGGAATTCCCGTGCCGGTCGAGCCGTACAGCACCGGATTGATGCCGCAGATTAACGGCTGCCAGCTGGAGTCACCCTGCGAGATGCCCACCCATTCCAGCTTGTCCGGGTTCAGCACCCGCGGGCAGGTGTCGACGTTGCCGTCGAGATCATAGAAGCGCACACCCGGTGCCAGATCCCACGTGAACATACGGCGCAGGCGCATCACCGAGTAGCGCTGATACAGGAATTCATGGGCGCTGCGGACGAAGTCGTCCAGCAGCTCTGGCATACCCGGCGGCAAGGCGCCCATGCTCACCTGCACCGAAAAGCCCAGCCGGCGCGCGAGGCGCTCTCGCATCTGCTGCAGCGTGACCGTTGGCTGTGCGTCGTCGCACGCGCAGTTGTAGTCGGTCCCCGTCTCGCCGCCACCATCGTCACCGGCGATCTCGAACTGGATTCGCACCGTGTAGCGCCCCGGCATCGGGATGAGCGATCCGGCAGGCCCAGCTCCGTACTTGGAGGGCCAGAAGTCCAGGTATTTGTCTGCGCCGCCACCCCAAGTCGTGTATGGGATTCGCAGCTGCGTGGGCGTGAAAGATCCCACGATCCCGTAGGGCCCAATGGTGTCGCTGGGGTACGGAGGGGTTTCGTTGAGATATTTGGTGAAGCTGTCGTTCTCTTCGATCTGCGCCGCCTCGTACGAGAGCGTGTCAGCCGATGGACTCTGCGAGTTGAACTCGACGAACTCCACAATGACGACCAGATCCACCTCGTTTCGGAAATTCAGGGTGAAGTCGCCATCGCCGTACTCCGTGTCGGCCTTATCGAATGTGAGAAAGCCGCCGCCAGCAGCTGAAACTCCGCCCCCCAGCTGCAGATGGGTAATGACGGCAACGTCAGCCGGAACGCTATCGAAGTCGTATTTGATGGCCATGTTTCCTCCTGTGAAAAGGCCGACCGGAGTCACCCCCGGCCGGCCGCCGTCACCGCCGCCAGCGGGTCGGGTTACTGCTTGCGGGACTCGCTCTCGTCATCGATCGCGGCCAGCAGATCCTCGCGGGCTTGGCCTTCGGTTTCCGCCGCTTCGATCGCAACCAAGTCCGCATCGCTCAGGCCCTTCAGCTTCTCGGTGATCGAGGCAACATCGCCGGCCAGCAGCTCGGTGAAGTCGGTCGCCGGCGGCGCGTCCTTGCCGGACTTCGCCGCAGCCTTGGCCGCCTTCTTCTCGGCTGCGGTGAGCGCCGGAGCCTTCGCCTCAGCCTTGGCCGCCGACGGCTGCCGGCTGTCGATGAACTTGGCCAGATCCCGCTCGCGGTTGAAGTAGCGAGCGCGCGCCGCGTCGGAGTCAGCGTTGCCGCCGTACTTCTTGACCAGACCAGCGAAGGCGGTGCCGACGTCGAAGTCCTCGAACTGCACGTCCCTGGTTTCGAGTTCGGTCACCAGCTCCTCCCCGTAGATCTCTTCGAGGATGGACTGCTCGTATTCCGGCACGGTGGTCGGAAGCTTGGTGCTGGCGTCGCGGTCGATCAGCAGGGTGACCAGCGTCAGGGTGATGATCTTGGCCATTACTGCACGCCCTCCAGGGTGATCGGGCCCGTGGCAGCGGCACCCAGCTTGACGAACTTCGGCAGGTCGGCGACTTCCACGACCGGGCCGAGATTGGCCGCGCCGCTCAGCAGCGTGACCCAGCCGGCGTCACCGGCCGCTGGGGTGGCACCGCTGGCCAGGCCCGGGTGGCCCTGCAGCAGTACGCCGGTGGTGACCGAGGCATTGCCGCCGAGATGGGCCAAGCCCTCGCGGCCTTCGCCACCCAGTAGCGGCGTCTTGTCCAGGGCAACGATGGCGCTGCCCGCGATGGTTTTCGTGTTCGGCATTTCTTTCTCCTGACCGGCGAGGCTCACCCCGCCGGCACATTGGGGGTGATCAGGCGATGCTGAAAACCGCGTTCGAGTTGCGCTTGCGGCAGGTCAGGCCGTAGTCCGCCGTCAGGCCGAAGTAGTACGTGTAGCGGTCGTACACGCGCGGCGGGGTGCGGCGGATCATCCAGCGGCCCTTGACCGGGCGCAGGCGGATGGCCTTGCTGTTGAGGAAGTAGCCGCGCTTCTTCCACGGGTGGGTGATCGGCCCCAGCTCCTCGTCCAGCGCATCGAAGGTCGGATCCCACACCACCGGCACGCCCTTGAAGGCCAGCGCCTTGGTGCTCGGGTCCACGGTCACGCCACCGGTGGAGGTGCCACCCATGTTGATCTGCCGCCCGATCACCTTCAGTGCGTCAGCCAGCAGCGCGTCGTACATATCCGAGCCGACCGGAATGTAGTTCGGCGCGCCCAACTTGCCGTAGGTGATGGTCTGGCGCCACAGCTTCTCCAGCTGCGCAACCAGGTTGCCTGCGGTGGCGGTGCTGATACCCATCAGGGCCCAGTTGCGCCACCAGGCGGCATTGGCGGCATCAAGGCCACCGATCACGCCAACGTCCGGCGTGGTGCTGACCAGCGCGTCCAAGCCCGGCACCGCCTTCGGGTTGGCCGAGCCATCCAGGTGGATCTCGAGATCCCAGTTCTCCTGGAAGCCGTCCTTCAGCGTGGTCCAGCCCTCCTGGAGCTTGTCCACGATCTGAATCTTCTCGGCATCGGTCATCTGAGCCGATTTGTCGTCGGTCAGGATGATGCCGTTGTTGGCCAGCTCGGTCTCGTTGAGGCTGAAGCCGTCGTGCGCCTCGTAGTGCTGATACGGGGCCGGGCGCACGGTGTCCTTCCGGTTGAACGTGACCTGGTCATCGCCGGAATAGTTCTGGTAGTTGCTGTCGTTGGTGAAGCGCACCTTCTCGTTGAAGATGCCATTACCGAAGACGGTTTCGATCTTGTTGTCGATCAGCCACTTCGCCGTCGGGCGCTCACTGGTGAACTGATCAATCGGGTCGTCAGTCGCATAGGACTGCATCTGGTAGTTGGCGCCGGAGGCCAACTGGGCGGGAGTCAAAGGCATATCGCACCTCGGAGGGAAAGAGGAGCCCGTGTGGGCGTGGTCTCTCGCGTTCCGAGGGCGCGACTCTCGTTTCAGCGCTACCGGCGGCGAACCCGGCTTACGTCACTCGCGATGCCGGCGTTGGCCGGCTGGATCGCAATATGCGCCAGCCGGCATGCCAGTCAACGGGGTTACCGGCCCTGTGCCTTGGCGGCGGCCACGCCGAAGTCAAATGCGTTTTCCTTCGTCGGCGCCTTGCTCAGGTCAACGCCGGTGGCGCGGGCGGGATTGTTCGGTGCCGCAGCGGGCGGGCGCTGGGCCGGCGGCGTTGCAACCGGTGCTGGTGCTGCCAGATAAGCCTGCTGGATTGCCGCTGCCCACTGCTGGGGCGGCAGGGTGCTCTGGATCACCGCGACCATCGGCTGGATGGCCTTGAACTTGGCTTCGAACAGGGGATCAGCAGCACGCAGCTGCTGGCCAAGGGCGCCGACCTGCTGCAGCGCCTGCTGGTGGGCCTGCTCTGCACTGGCTTCCTGCTCGGCCTGCTGGCGCTGGCGCTGCTGGCTGTCCTGCTGAAGTGCCGTGGCGCGGCGCGTCCGGATCAGCTCCTCCGCCGCGGCGCGGGTCATGTCGCCATCGGTCACCTGCTTGGCCAAGTCGGCATGCTCGGTCAGCGGGTCATAGCCCGGTGCCGGCCGGCCCAGCTCCTTGGCCAGCCACGCCATCTCCTGCTGCATGAAGTCGTAGGCCTGCCCCATGGCGGCCGGGTCGCGCGAGTTGATGGCGGCCAGGTAGTTCAGCGCGTTGCCCATCTGCTCCGGATTCGCGCCGGTGGACTTGATGGTCTCCTCCCACTGCTGGCCACGCTCGGCGGCCGGGCGCAGCGCCTCGACCTCCGCGGCCCGCTCGCTCAGTTCGCGGAAGCGCTTCTGGGTGCGCTCGTTGGCGATGCCCAGATCCTTGATCTCGGCGTCGATCGCGTCGGGCTGTGCGGCGTCAGCTGCAGTAGTGGCGGCCGCCGATTCGCCGCCCTGCCCGGCCTCAGCACCAGCAGCAGACGCGGCTGCGCCAGCGCTTTCGCTGCCAGCGGCATCGGTTTCAGCACCGGCAGCAGGCTGGCCATCAGCGGCAGCAGCCGGGGCGGCGCCCTCCTCCAGCACCTCCTGCTCGCGGGCCTTCTCCACGCCCTGGCTGAAGGCGTCCATGGCCTCGGAGTTGGTGTCGCCGTCATTGCTGGCGACGGTGGCTGCGGCCTGAGCTGCAGCGGCGGCGGTGCCGTCATCCTCGACGGCGGTGTTGGTGTCGGGTTCGTTCTGGTCAATACGCACGTGTGTCTCCTCGCTGGCGGCGTTTCGGGTCAAACAGGGGTGATTGCCGGCGGCGTCATCGCGGCCGGGTCAGGCATTGCGGATGCATCAATCGGCGGCTGGCCGCCATCGACACCGAGTGCGAGCGCGGGATCCAGGGCGGGATCGCCCGGCAGTCCCGGCGCAACCGGGGCAGGCGCCTGCGGAATGAAGCTGTAGGGGTCGATGCTGGTATCACCGGCGCGCTTCACTGTCTCAACCGCCAGCTGCTCCAGGCAGTTGGCAATGTCACCCGGCGCCGAACCGCGCATCTGTCCAATCTGGATCGCGGCCTGCTGCAGCTGCGGCAGCAGGATCGACCACTGCTGCTGGCGCAGCGCGGTGGCCGGCTTGCCAGACGAACCGGCACGAATGTCGACTTGGACCACCATGTCCAGCATCTCGGGCTCGGGCACGTTGAACCACATTGCCTCGACACCTGCCATTGCCGCGGCATCCTCGGGCGTCAGGCCGTTGGGCGAGGTGGCCAGCTCGGCGGTATAGACCGCGAGGTCGGACAGCATTTCGTCCAGGCTGTCCCGGGCGTAGCCGATGCGCGACTCCGTACCCTGCTGCTGAATGTCGGCCTCGGTGGCGGTCTTGGCCACTTGGATGCTGGACGACAACGCCTCCTGCACGCCCCAGATCATCTCCAGCTCGGAGCGGATCACCTGCGTGTCGTACAGCGCGGGGTCAATCTGGTTGTAGCTGATCGGGAAAAGCACCTGCTCGGGACGCATGCCCTGCAGGTCCACGCCAACCATTTCACCGGAAGCGGCATCGGCCAGCTTGTTGGCATCCACAGGATCCATTGCACCGCGATCGAACCCCGTCTTCGGGATCGCACGGCGGCGATGCTCGCGGTAGTTCGTGCGGACGCGGTTGTACTCGTCCAGCAGCGAGCGCGAGCGGTCGACCAGCGACTGCGGGTGACGCGCGCCGTCGTTCCAGATCACCGCCCAGCTGAAGAACGGGTAGAACCGCGTGGTGCGCTGCTCCGGCTTGAACGGCTGGCGCAGGTAGCGCGGGCAGCCCTCGGCCAGGGTGATGACGTGGCCGGTTTCCTTGTTCCAGACCTCCCACACGCACACGCAAGCGTTGCTCGTGTCGGTGGCACCGGCCGTCCCCTTGGTGAACGCATCGGCCTGTGCCCCGGGTGCTGCACCACCGAAGCCGGCGCCATCGACTTGCCGGCCTGGCACGCGGAAGTACGCAGTGGCCGAGCCCAGAAGCTCAGCCGCATCCGGATACGTGGCCTTGGCTTTCTCCACCGGCATGAACAGCCGCTGGGCGATCCACGGGCTGTCGGCGTAGGCCTGCAGGCTGGCGCACTCGGGCGCGACTTGGATGTCCTCGGCCCGCACGAAGTCGATGCACAAGGCGTTGAAGATGATGCGCTGCGCCTCGTCCTCGGCCTGCTGCAGTCGCTGCTCCAGCTCAGCGCGCTGGACTGAGTCGTCGCCGACGATGCCCTCGGCCAGACTCGCCTGCAGCTGATTGATCGCCGCCAGGCTGGAGTGCAGGCCGGCGATCTCCTGCTGCAGCGCCGGATTGTTGCCGGTCTCCCGGTGCCACGCCGCCTTGATCCAGCCAATACCGACACTCAGGCCCGATCGCACCAGCGGATCGGCTGCAGCCTTCAGCTTGCCCTTCTTCCAGAGCCGGCCGACGACGATCTCTAGCGTGGTGGCGAACGCCTTCGCTTCCTCCTTGATGCGAGCCGACACAGCCTCGGCCAGGTCGACACTGGTCTCCGGGTCCCGGGCGTACAGGAAGGTCGTCAGGATCCCGACATAGGTGCCGGCGATCGGCACGCGCACGTCGTACACGTCGGCGTTGGCCTGCTCCTGGCAGTACCTGCGGTCCTTGGCGTAGCCCTCGCGGGCGGCTTTGTCGAACTCGCGAGCCTCCTCGATGCGCTTCAGCCAGTCCTTGACCGCCCCTTCTTCCTCCAAGGTGGCAGTGGCGCGGCGCTCGGCTTCGGCCTGCTCCATCTCGTCCGCTTCCATTGCCTGCACCAGCTGGTCGCCGGGACCGGTCATAGCATCTTCCTCTTTCGTTCCATTGCGTCGGCCACGTCGTCGCTGTGCTCCAGCCACTGGCGGCTATAAGGCGTGATGACCCGAGACCGTTCAACGGAGGTTGGCGCGCGTGCGCTGGCCACAGCAGGGAATCGGCTATGGATGAAGTAGCCCAGCGCATCCGGCGGATGGTCAAAGCCGGTGGTTTTGTCCGGCATGCCGTTGGCATCGAACGCCTGCTTCTCCAGCGCTTCAGTCAGCTTCGGGCAGCCGAGTGGGTTCACGCGGAGCCGGCGCACGCCGCGGGCGTTGCACAGCATCGCGTTGACGCTGACCACGCGGGCACGGATGCGGGGATTGGCAGGCGGCACCCGCACGATGAAACCAGCCGCACGCAGCAAGCCCAGGTCCGAGACGCTGGCGTTGTTGGTATGCGTGCTCTCGCCGCTGGCGTCTGGGTAGACGGCGATCTGCCGGTCGCCAAACCGCTCCCGTAGCGCCACGATCATGGCCGGCGTATCACGCACGCCGGTGAACTCCTCCAGCGCCAGCGGCTGCCCGGCCCGGATGACGCAGACGATGGCCGTCATGTTCATCACGTTGAAGTCCATGCCCACGTGGAGCCGGTCTTCGTCGTTGATGGTAGCCAGCGTGTAGTTGAGCTTGCGGCTGAAGGCCGGGTAGACCGAGCCGCTGGTCAGATTGACGAACTGGCCATCGATGTAGGCCTGCACCAGCTGCGCCGGGTACGTCTCGAACAGCGATTCGATGTAGTCGTCCGGGAGGTTGGCCTCGTTGTCGTAGGTGCTGGCGTGCACCTTGCCGTAGAGTCCGGCCTTCTTCGGGTCCTGCCCCGGGATCTGCTCGAACTGCTCGTAGACGAAGTTGAAGCCCTCGGGCGTCGTGGTGACGTCGATGCCGTTCTGCAGGCCGGGCGCCTTCACGCGCAGGCGGGCAATGATCTTGCGCCAGGCCTCATGCGCTTTCTGCTTCTTCAGCGTGTCGATCTCGTCGACCAGCGCCTTGCCCACCTTGAAGCCCACGATGCTCGAGGGCTTGTCCATGGATCGGCAGATCACTGTGCCGCGGTACTGCCGGCCAGCGTATAGGTGCGCTTCCTTGTTGGACTGGTTGATCTGCGCCCGGAGCCCCCAATCGAAGGCCACCTCCTCGATCGTCGGGTAGAAGATGTCGCGGATCTGCGGATAGCTGGGGGCGAAGTACCCGGCCGGGATGCGCGGGAACTCCCAGGCATGCCGGCACAGTGAGCCGCAGCCCACCCAGGTCTTGCCCGAGCCAAAGCCCCCGACGAACGCCCGGAACTTGTGCGGCAGCTGGAGGAACTCGGCCTGCGGCTCGTTAAGCGTTGGCACGTTTCCGCCCGCTGACCACGGTGACCGTCACGGCGGCAGGCGGAGGCGCGTCGTCGTCATCCTTCTCGCCATCGTCCAGCCCTGCCAGCTTTGCCTTCCCCATGGTGGCTTGCACCATTGCGGCGCCCTGCTCCCGCTTCTTGGCAACCTGCCGGGCCTCTTCCAGCTCTGCCACCAGGCTGGCGATCGTGACCCCATGAGCAGCCAGAGCCACCCCTCGGAGCTCATCAAGCCTTGCGGCGATCTTGGGGTTATCGAGCAGCTCCTTCGCCGAGCGGTTGATCGTCTCGGGTTTTGCCTTCTCGGCGCTGTAGCACTGCCGGTAGGCCTCGCTGGCGTTCCCGCTCTCCAGGTAGCGCTGGCAGAAGGCCTCCTGCTTGGGCGTCAGTCCTGCCATGGGGTCAGCCCCCTACAGCAAAGAGTCGCCGATTCCCGGAAGCATTGGCGTCACCGTGGGTCATGGCCCCCGGCCGGCCGCACGCGGCCCCTTCCGTGTCGGCTGCGGGCTGTTGTCGACACCTGCCCGCTGGTCGTGCCGGTACTGCAAATAGCGCCCCGGCCGGCGCTCCGTGATGTGGCTCGATGATTGTGGGCGTCTGGCGGTCGCTCATGCCGCCATTACGCGGCAGCTGCGAACTCATGCAACGGAGGGAAGACGAGTTCCAACTGCACAGGCTTTGGCTCAGCTGCTTGCGCAGGCTCGTCGATCAGCGCACCGGCAGGCAGGTGGAACCGAATGTCCTCGGCCAGCACGTCCAGATCCGGGACTGTCGCATTGCCCCCTCCCATCGGAAGCTCGGCATAGACGCCCATCACGATTCCGTAGTTCTCGGCGTAGAACTTGTCGGTCCTGGCCTCCCCGGCCATCAGCAGGTACACCTCACCCTGCCCGTTGATGGCCACCATAGTTCCAGCGCCGCGGGCATACAGCGTCTGCCGGATGCGCTTCTGCAGCTTGCCGGCCAGGACCTGCAGCGTTGCGCAGTCAGTCAGGTGAAACGCCGGCTTGATGCAGCGCTCTACCTGCCGGCGCGGCGTGGGATCACGGTTGCTGTCGTGGTTCGACGCGGCCATCGTCTCCTCCTGCCCTATCCGTCTCGCAGCTCGTCCAGCACTTCGGTGTCCAGCCGGAACGCCGGCAACTTCCCATCGATCACGCATGCCCCCTGCCGCTCCGGCTGCCGCGCGCAGTGATAAGCGCCCTCGGTCAGCTCCCGGAACTGGCACACCGAGCACCGGCCAAGGCGGTGGATCCGTGCCCGGTACCGCTTCCACATGCGAACGTCGGTCAAGCGGCCACCCCATCCAGCAGCGACGGTGCCGCGGCGAGGAACTCGATCTCGACCTCCACCCGCGCGCCCCTCTCGTCCGGCTCCATGCGCTCGAGCAGAATGCGGCGGTGCTTCTTGTCGTCCACCCAGGCCACGCCGTTCAGCGCGTCGGACAGGACCTTTTCGCAGTTGCCGAGGTCAATGCATTGGACGGTGTCATCCCAGGTGTACGGGTCCTTGCGGGCGCGCTTCGCCCAGTCCTGCGGCCGGTTCGGGTACAGCCGGATGGTCAGCGCGGTGCGGCCGGCATGCGGCTGCCGGATGCCCGCGACCTTGGCCAGGGTGGCGACCACGGCCTTGTAGTCCTTGGCCTCCTTCGACAGGAAGATCGCGGCCCGGCCTTTGATGGTGCCATGGCGCCAGTACCGGTTGGCGCTGGGCGGGTACGGAAGGGTCAGGGTGATCATGCTGCATCCCTCTGGTTGAGCCGGCGCAGGGTCACGTTCAGCGCGGCGAGTTCATCCATCTTCATGACCGTCCACATGCGCTTCTGGCCGTGCCAGCCGTTGAAGCTGCCCTGGTGGCAGTCCTTGCACAGGGCTACGGTCGTGAAGTGCTGGCCCTGGTTGATGTGGTGGGCGTCACTGGGGCTTGGGGCATCGCAAACGCTGCATGGCATGTCCTTGACCGCCTTCAGGTGCGCGTCTTCGGCCGCGGTGATGGCCTTGGCGTTCTTGGTGTGCATCAGGCAACCCTCCGCACCGGCGCCCACATTGCCAGCTCGTCCTCGGCTTTGGCCGACCACCGCACGCCGCGCTCAGCACCGAACGCGTGTGTGAACTCGATGAACTCGCCCATTTTCCGCCGGCTGTACTGGCTGGTCCGGGCACCGAGCATCACGCTGCCGCCGCCGACACCCTGGGCCATGCGCGTCTCGCCCTCGAACGCCGCCGTCAGCACCGCCTTCCACGATTCGGCCGGCATCCGCGCGATAGCCCATTCGCCCTTGCCATTGGTATGAGGCCAGTCCACCTGAGCGGCGATATCGCCCAGCGTCGCCCACATGCAGGCGTTGGCGTCCAGGGTGCGCCGCGGTTCGCGGATCTCAACCTCAGTGTCCTGCCCTACCCCGACGCGCTCCAGTAGCTCGGCGATCGCGCGATCGGCGATCACCAGCCGCTGCGGATTGTCGTGGCGCATCACGAACAGGCGCTTCATGACTCACCCCCATAGCGCAGCTCCAGCAGCAGCTGCAGCTCATGGATGGCTTTCTCGATGTCCTGCCGGCCCTTGCCGCCCTCGCGGTTGTGCCGGGTGACACGCTTCACCACACAGGCCTCCAGGAACCTGAGTTCATTGGCTTCGGCATACTGCACTGGCTGGATCCCGCCCACACGGTAGTGCCCACCGCCGACCTGTTTCTCCAGTGCACTCATTTCCTCGTCTCCATGTCGCGCCGTAGGATTTCCTCCGCACGCTGCATACATCGCTCTTTCGCGCCTTCGCCATGCTCCGTGCAGATGCCTGTCGTGCCGTCCACCAGTCGGTACACCGGGCCGTTGATGCCGTGGAACTTCGGCAGATAGAACCGCCCGCATTCCGAGCGCAGGTGCTGCTTGTTTTCGCCAAGTTGCCAGCGCATCAGAAACCCTCCACGGCAGAAGCAGCCGTCTTCCTTGCGCCGGGGAAGCCTTTCGCCTTTTGCTCTGTCGGCTGCGGCGCCGCTGGTAGCGAGCCTTCCCAGTCATCGATGCGCATCTGGTCGAACCGGTTGCGGAAGTTCAGCCGCGCGCCAGCGCGCACGTTGCGCCCCTTGGCGATATGCATCTCCAGCACGCCCTGCAGGTGGGTCTTGCTTTCTGGTGTGTCGTAGTAATCCTCCCGGTGAAGGAACACGATCACGTCGGCCTTCTGCTCCAGCTCTCCCGACTCACGCAGGTCGGTCAGCGTCGGTCGGCGCTCGGTTCGCCCTGAAACGTTGCGGTTCAACTGCGCGAGCATGACTACGGGAATATTCCACTCCTTCGCTAGATTCTTGCCGGCCTGAGCGATCGCGCCGTACTCGAACCTCGCCTGCTTCGCATCGATCTTGAAATCGTGGATGTGGTCAACCACCAACAGATCCAGCTTGTGCCGGTAGTGCAGCCGACGTGCGCGGGCCTCGAACTGCCGAACGCTGATGCCGGCGGTGTCATCGATGTACAGCTGCGACCCTTTCAGCTGCCGCAGCGCGGTATGCATCCGGGTGGAGTAGCTGTCGGCGTCGTCTGCAGCCAGGTTCGGCGCTTGCAGCCAGTCGTGAGGGATCTCACCCAGTGCTGAAACGTTGCGCGTGTGGCAATCGTCCTGACTCATCTCCAGCGAGAACAGGCCCACGGTCTTGCCGCGCAGCGCAGCGAACGTGGCTAGGTTCAGCCCAAACACCGATTTGCCCATGCTCGGGCGCGCAGCGATCAGGTACAGCGTGGCCGGCTGCAGGCCATGGGTGGCATCGTTGAGTGCATGCCACTGCGTCGGCAAGCCGGTGATGCGCTCGCCACGCTCGCTGCGCTCCGTGAACCGGGCGAACCAGCTCTTCAGGCTGTCGGACGCCAGCAGCAGACCGCCCTTCTGCGCTGGCTGCAGCTCACCGAACTGCTGCCCTGCCTCGGTGATGATCTCAGCAACGTCGCGACCGTCGCGCTCAAACGCAGCATCGGCCAGGTTGTGCCCGAACTCGATCAGCCGGCGGCGCGTGGCCATGGCGCTCACGATCCCAGCATGCGCCACGATGTTGGCCGCCGATGGTGTGGTGCTGGCCAGCTCGATCAGATAGGCGCCATCCCCTACCTGCCCCAGCAACCCGCGGGCCTCGAACCACTCGGCCATCGTCACCACATCGAACGGCTGGCCGGCGTCTGCAGCCTGGCGGATGCTGCGGAAAATCAGCGCATGGTCGGCGCGGTAGAAGTCGGCCTCGGTCAGCGAGTCGGCCACCAATGGCCACGCCTCCGGTGCCAGCATCAGGCCACCCAGCACGGCCTGCTCGGCCTGCACGCTGTGCGGAACCACCCGCACCATCGGCGCGTCATCCGGCATTGCGTACAGCGCGGCCATGCGGTCGATCTCGGCGCGAGCATCAAGCGCGGTCATTTTCGTATTTCCCCTCGATCACTTTCGCAAAATTCGTCGGCCGGACAAGCCATTCCAGGTCGCAGTCGAACGGGCGGCCGTCGCGGCCGATCGTCTTGCCCATCAGGAAATCCGACTCGCGGACGTAGCCGAAAAAGCCCCGCCACCACTCCAGGTCCTGCCGCGCTGGTTGTTCGGACCATCGACGGCCCAGCAGACGCCGTCGCGTTTCGTTCCAGTCGCGGACCTGCCGCAGTTCGGGGAGGACCTCGTGGTACAGGCTGACGATCTGCTGGTGGGGGCATGCAACCCGCCCCGGCTGTTCGCTGTTGTCGTCATCGGGGGCTGAATCGTCGTCACGCTGCGAAGCTGCGGACAAAGAGGCGTTAGCCTCTTCAGCTCTTTCTGTATCTTTATCTTTATCTTTATCTGTCGTGACATTGCGTGACTCGTCGTGACATTGCGTGACATTGCGTGACTCTCGATCACGTTCGCGCTGCTCCCGCTTCCTCTGAGATGCAGTCTTGGCGCGGGTTTCGGAGTTTCCAGCATCCTCGCGCTTGGGTTGCCGCTTCTCCCATCCCGAGATCGCCATCCCCTCAAGCACGCGCCCCTGCATCGCACCGAGCACCGCATCAATCTGCGATTCGTCACAGTCGAGCGCGCTCGCCAAATCCTCATTCGTGACACTTGCGTGACCACGCGTGACATTGCGTGACGCATCAACCAGAAGGTGCAGATAAACGGCCTGAACCAGGCTGATCGGCTGCCCGGAGTGGCGCGCGATAGTCCTCCACTTCGGGTCGTGAGGCATTTCGTGCCACAGGCGAAGCCAGTGATTACTCACCACTACCTCCCAGATCCAGTTGCGGCGATGGCCGCCGCCTACGCTCCGCCCGGGCATCCTCTTCAGCGCAGCGCGCCAGATGCTCGCGCACCTCGTCCTCGGTCATGGCCGGGCCGTGCAGGGCCTCCAGGCACACGTCGCACATCCCCACCTGGTCGCGGACGGGGCTCATGCCGCCACCTGCATCAACGCAGCCAGGCGCTGCACATCGCCCTGCCCGCTCAGTGCGCGCTGCATGTCGACGTACTGGCGCAGCAGATTGGTGCCCGTCGCAGCGCACAGCGGTGAGATCAGCCGATCCGGGATCGGGGCCGACCCCGTCTGCATCCGCGACACGTAGCTGCGGCTGCGGCCGATGCACGCGGCCACGTAGTCCAGCTTGTGGCTGCCGGCGGCAATGGAGACCGCCAGCGCCTGGGCCTCGCTCTCGATCTGACGCACGACCTTTGCCGGTGCGTCTTTCGCCGCGTTGTGCACGCCGAAAGCCAGCCGGAGGGACTTTTGGTTTAACGGGGTTTCATGGCGTTTCATAGCGTTTAACTCCGCGCGAAGGCGAAATAAAGGCCCAGCCCAATGGACTGAGCCGATGGATGTGTCAGTGAGGAATTGCCCGCCGAACGTGATCACGCTCGTGCGGATGTGCGGCCGGCTCTACGCCGTGAGTCGCTGTGGTGATCGGGTTGCCGTGCGGTTCGTGCCGAAGCGCGAACGGAAGCGCCCTGCCCAGCCAGGCGTTGTTGTGCCGTTCCCGAGATGCTGAGGTGGGCATGTCAGGCGACAGCCTCGGCGCTGCTTTCTGCGGCAGGCCCAAACAGATCGGGCCGCTTCTTTGCAGCACGCCAGCACCAGGCATCCGGCATCTGGTCGGTATCTGCGCGCCCCGTCAGCGACTGCTTCGGGAGGCCAAGGAAGCGGGCGAACTCAGCGTTCGTTTCGATGCCGAGGGCGGCTTTTGCGTCAGCGATGGTCGGGTTCATGCCGCAAGTAAATCACTGTTTACTTGCGGTGGTCAACCCGAAGTTACCGCCAAGGGTCAATCATTAGTTACATGACTATCGGTGACCGACTCAGGCAGCTCCGCGAGGGCGCCGACATGACCCAGCCCCAGATGGCCGACATCGTCGGCACGTCGAAGCAGTACGTTGGCCGGCTGGAAAAGGGGCACAACCAGACTCCGAACGGCATCTTTCTCGAAGGCTGGGCGCGGTACTTCGGCGTCAACTTGCGCTGGCTTTCAACTGGCGAAGGCCCTCGTGACGCAGCTTCGTCTCGGCAATCTCAGCTTGCGCGACCCGACCCGGCCATCCTTATTCAGACGCTGGATTTCCTAGAACAGGCCTTCTCATCACTTGGCAAGGATTTCTCCATACGTACTGAGGCAGATCTTTTTGCCGACGCCTACGCATGGATTGCAGAGGATGAGAGGCCTGTGGATCAGAGGAATTTGGTGGACTTCGCCCACTGGCGGGCGAAGCGCGATTCTGACAGGAGTGATGATGAGCAAAACGGACGACTTGCTGGGCAAGCTGCTGCAGCGGATAAACGCAGCGCCGCCAGCTAAGGGGGCAGCAGTCGAGTGCGGCTTCATTGGGAAGATGGATGACATCACCCGGCAGAGCCATGTCCGCGTCATCAAGAGTCTTGTAAGGGCATATCGGCAGTTTGGGTTCCAACTCCTTGTTGACCAGGCCACCGTAGGGGTGGCCGGCATCGATGACCTTTCTGACGACGACCTGATCGCACTCCACAGGGATCTTGAGCGCGGGCGCGAATGCCTCGCCGACGGCATCACATTCGACGAGGCTGGCCTGATTCGCTCGCGGTACGCCTGAAAAGCACAGGGCTGGCAGTGCGCCGGCCCTTTTTTTGCCCATTGAGTAAATTATAGTTGACTGTCGCAAGTAACCCATGATTTACTCCCTCCGTCGGCCCACCCGGGCCATACGGGGAACGGAACATGGCTACGGCCTACGACAACTGGAAGACCCGCAACGACGCGATCGACTCCCGTGAAGAAGCCCGGGACGAGTTCATCGCCGAACGCACCAAGGAACTGACCGCCGAGCGCCTGGCCGATGAGGACCGGGTGGCCGATGCCATCAGCGAGTTCATCGGCTATGAGGACGACGGCGAGCGCTTGCTCAAGTCGCTGGCCCGCTTCCGCGCTGCGTTCGACATCGCGCAGACCGACTGCGGCATGGCCGAGGCCGGCTTGCCGCTGTTCCGCGAGCTGAGCGCCGTTGCCACCTCGCGCATTCGCCGCGACGCCGAGTCCGATGCCTCCAGCGAAGCCGACAAGCACTTTCCTGAGTACGACGACCGCGACCCGGAAGGCTTGCAGGAGCGCGCAGCATGAGCGCCTCCCCCGCCCTCGAAGTCTTCGACCGCTACGTCGTGGAGCTGGAACAGCTGGCCGCCGACAAGCGCGCAGCCGGCGACAGCGCCGAAGTGATCGAGCTGGAAATCCGGCGCACGAAACAGGCTCGCGACAACGTAGAGCGGCTGATCGCTGCTGCCGATAATTCCTATGCCCACGGCTGCCCGTGCGAAACCTGCGAGAACCTGCGCCGCGCGGTGAATGAATGCCGGGGTGCCGCATGAGCACCACTCTCGAGCGCGAGCTGGAGCGCCGTGCACGCGAGGACGCCATCTTCTTGGTCGTGATCGCCGCGGTGTCATTCGGCCTCGGTGTTGGCCTCGGCGTTGGCGTGGCGTCGTTGCTGGGAGCGCTGTCATGAAGCGCTTCGCCTGGAACGTTTTCGGCTACACGGTCATCAGCTGCATGTGGCTGCTGATGCTCTGGTGCGCTGCGCAGGTGCAGCCGTGATGGACGACCCCGACTTCATCAAGGCGATGCAGCAGGGCATCCCGCCGCTGCCAATCCCTGACCCGCTGGACCAAATCGAAGCCGAAAACGGCATCTGCTGCGACGAAAAGGAGAGTTGCGATGAGTGAGTTCAAGGGAACGCCGGGGCCGTGGTCCGTCATCGATGGCGTCCGGGTCCATGCGGCTCTGGGAGCAGATAGCGGTGATGGTGCTCCCGCAGACAGCACCGACGGATGGTGCATCGCGGATGTGAGCTCTGTTCCGGATACGAGCTATCTCGGTACTCCCACGCAGCTCGGCTATGAAGTGATGCGCGCCAACGCCCGCCTGATCGCGGCCGCGCCAGACCACGCCATGGTCTGCCGGGTCCTGTGCGCAGGTATCGCTTACTGGCGGTCGTGGGGTGATCGCAAAGGCGAGTTCTGCATGGACGGGCTTTGCTACGCCACTCAGTTGGACGATTTCGGATGCCCAGTCGTCACCAACGGGATGCGAGTTGCTATCGCAAAGGCAGGTTACGCATGAGCGCCACTCTCGAACGCGAACTGGCGCGCCGCGCCCGCGAGGACGCCATCTTGATGGTGGTGATCGCCGCGGTGTCGTTCGGCCTCGGAGTTGGCGTGGCCACCCTGCTGGGAGCGCTGTCATGAAGCGCTTCGCCTGGAATGTTTTCGGCTACACGGTCATCAGCTGCATGTGGCTGCTGATGATCTGGTGCGCAGCGCAGGTGCAGCCGTGATGGATGACCTCGATTTCATCAAGGCGATACAGCAGGGCATCCCGCCGCTGCCAATCCCTGACCCGCTGGACCGAATCGAAGCCGAAAGCGGCATCTGCTGCGACGAAAAGGAGATCGATGATGAGTGATGAACAGCGGGCCAGGGAGCTGCTGGCGTGTCCGTTCTGTGGCGGCGAGGCCGAGCGCATCGATTTTGGCCCCGGCGACAGCGAAAACGAAGGCGGGTCCTGCATCGCCTGCACTCGCTGTCAGTCCAGCGGGCCGGTGGAGTTCGGATTCAAGGAGGGTTTCGTATCCAAATGGAACCGCCGCGCCGCCGCGACGGATAGTCACAAGGCGAACGTGATGCTCATTGAGGCGATGGGCCACTTCTGTGGCATCGGGCCAGATTGGGACGACGACCGCATCTATGACGAGATTCCGTCGTCCGCGCTGGCGCTCGCCTACTTCGCCGCCCGGGATGCCATCGCCAAGGCAGCCGGAGACGCGGAATGAAAAACCTCGCCCCCTTCGCAATGTGGGTACTCGCCTCACTGCTGCTGGCCGGCCTGTCTTGGCTAGCGTGGCACAAGTACGCCTACAGCTTCGTCCTCGTGTTCGGCCTGCTCGCAATCATCGCGGCCATCTTCGCCTGGGATGAGCTGCACATCTTCAACCGCGAGCGCCGCAAGCCGCAGATTGTGCCGCCCACGAAAATTCCCGATTTCCCGCCGCAGACGAAGCGGCCGGTTCGCTGATCCCCCGCCTGTTCCCCGCAGGCACCCCGCGCCGGCCGGGCTCCCCAGAGCCGGCAACTACAACCGAGTGGGGCGAGCGTCGCGCTAGCACACGGAAGTGCAAGGAACTGGGCTGTGCCGGCAGCCGCGACGCACCGGCAACTACACACATGGAGCAGGAAATGAGCAATCTCGTAGTTTCGCAAACAGCAAATCTCGCAAAGTCGCTGTCCATTGCGTCGGAAGATCCGGCCGCGCTGGTATCAGTATTGAAGGCGACCGCGTTCAAGGGTCAGGTGTCGGATGCGCAGATGATCGCGCTCCTGGTCGTCGCCAATCAATACGGCCTTAACCCGTGGACGAAAGAGATCTACGCATTCCCCGACCGCAACAATGGCATCGTGCCGGTGGTCGGTGTTGACGGCTGGTCGCGGATCATCAATTCGCACGCCATGTTCGACGGCATGGACTTCCAGCAGGACGATGAATCTTGCACCTGCATCATCTACCGCAAGGACCGCAACCACCCGATCAAGGTCACCGAGTGGATGGCCGAGTGCCGCCGCGATGGTGTCGGCCCGTGGAAGTCGCACCCGCGCCGGATGCTGCGCCACAAGTCAATGATTCAGTGCGCCCGGCTGGCGTTCGGTTTCGTGGGAATCTACGAGCAGGACGAGGCGGAGCGGATTGTTGAGGCGGAGGTGGTTCGTGTATCGCAGCCGAGCAAGGCAGCGGCGCTGGCGATTGAACAGGCAACGCCCGCAGACAGCCCCGAGCGCGACGCCGCCCTGGCTCACTTCCGTGCCGAGGCTCAGAAGGGCGTGGCTCACTTCCGCGAGGTATGGAAGTCGGCGCCGGCACAGCGCGAGCTGGTCAAGGATCGCGTCCAGGAGTTCAAGGAAATTGCAGAGAAGGCTGACGCCGTGGAGGTGGCCCAGTGATTCAGGGATCAACCGAATGGCTGGCCGCGCGTGCCGGCAAGTTCACCGCCTCCCGCTTCGCTGACTTGATGGCGACAACGAAGTCTGGCCCATCCGCGAGCCGACAGAACCTGATCATCACGCTTGCGCTTGAGCGCCTGACCGGCGAGCCGGAGCAGTCGTTTACCAACGATGCCATGCGCCGGGGATCGGAGCTGGAGCCGCTGGCGCGCGGTGCGTATGAAGCCCATACCGGCGAGCTGGTAGAGCTTGCGTCGTTTGTCACCGACCCGCGCTGGGCCAATGTCGGCGTATCGCCAGACGGCCTGCTTGGCGATGACGGGCTGGTGGAATTCAAGTGCCCGGCATCGCAGGCAAAGCATTTCGCCGCGCTGAGCAATGGCGCGCATGCGAAGGAATACCGCTGGCAGGTACAGGGGCAGATGTGGATCACCGGCCGCCAGTGGTGCGACGTCGTGAGCTTCGATCCGCGCTTCCCGGAAGGGCTGGATCTCGCAATCACGCGCGTGCAGCGCGATGAGGCGGCAATCAATCAACTCAGGGATGCCGTGACTGTCGCTGACGCTGAAGTCGAGGCCATCGTCGAGAACATGAAGAACATCAGGAGCGCCGCATGAATTGTTTCAACGCAGTGGGCCGTGTAGGCAAAGAATGCGTTGAATGCGGAACCCGATTTAGCAAGCGGCCCCGAGACGATGAGAAAACCTGGGCGCTCCGGCGTTTCTGCTCTCAACCTTGCGCCAACCGGGCAAATGCCAAGCCAGCGCCAATCTCTGAACGATTCTGGAAGTATGTCAACAAGGCGGAATCTGGCTGCTGGGAATGGCGTGGGACAAAAGACAGGCTGGGCTATGGGCGCCTATCGGCTGGGCGCGGAAAGTCGCCGCTCAAAGCTCACAGAGTCTCGTTTGAGATGGCCAACGGCTCCATCCCCGCCGGCCTTTTCATTCTCCACAAGTGTGACAACCCATCGTGCGTCAATCCGGATCACTTGGAAGCCGGCGACCAGAAGAAAAACATAGCCGACATGATCCGGCGGGGACGACGCGGATCCAATAGAAGGTTAGGCCCACAACAGCAGCCAGCACTCACGCACGAGCAGGCCGAAACGATCAAACGCCGCCGCGCGGCTGGTGAAGCTTACACATCAATCGGACTATCCATGGGAATCAGCCCATCTACGGCTCGCCTATATGCGCTCAACAAGAGGTCTCCAAAATGAACAACTGCAATTTCATCGGAAGGGTTGGTAAAGATGCCGTTTGTAGATTCACTCAAGGCGGCGATCCCGTTACCGGCTGGTCGCTGGCCGTGGATTCCGGCTTCGGCGACAAGAAGCAAACCATCTGGATCGACTGCTCCGCATGGGGCAAGCGATTCGAGAAGGTCGGCGAATACATCACGAAGGGCTCGCAGCTGGGCGTGTCCGGCGAGCTGGGTACGCGTGAGCATGACGGAAAGACCTACATCACCCTGCGCGTGGCCGATGTAACCCTGGTTGGCGGGAAATCCGACTCCCAGTCCGGCGGCAGCAGTGGCAGCCGTGGCGGCGCACCCCAGCGCCAGCGTCCGGAGCGTGCAACCGATGCCCCGAGTGCGCGGGAGACGATGGAAGAGTTTGCGGATGACTCGATCCCGTTCGTGACGAATCGCGGGGTGCTGTGATGAGTAACACCGAACCCACCGGCTTGCCGGATATCCAAGCACCAGTGCTGCCCGCCGCAGCGCAGGAGGCTGGGCTTGATGCATATGATCAGGCGCTTGATCAGCTGTGGAAGCTGGCCGGCGGCAACGACAGCCCCGTATACAAGCTGTTCCTCGGTTTCCGCGACAGTTTCGCAGCCTCCGTCGCCGCAGCACAGGAGGCGGCGGCGTGGCAAGTTGGTGACGATTTTTACACTTCGGAGTCGCTGGCAATCGAAGGGATTCAGCAGTGGGGACCGTCAGGCTCTATTGCCATCCCGCTCTACGCCGCCCCCGTCGCCGCAGCGCAGGAGGCGGTGGCGTGGTTCACAGACGACCACCTGACCGACAGGTCAGCGACAACCTTCGATCCAGTCGTCGCAGAGCGGTGGCGGAATAAAGGGTGGCCCGTCACGAAGCTCTACGCCGCCCCCGTCGCCGCAGCGCCGGTTGTCGATCCGTCGCGCCTCGGCGCAGCCATGAAGGCATTTGATGATGCTGGCGGCCATGCCGTTAGCTACGCGCCCGCATGGATGCGCAAGGCACTGGAGGCTGCAAGCACCCCCGCAGCGCAGGAGGCGGTGGCGTATCTCGACATCGGCGCTGGCGGTTATCTTGACCTCGGCAGCAACCTTCCCGAAGTGCAGCTTTTGGCGTTGCCGAAGGGCCGCCACGCGCTGGGGATCATTGGCACCTATGGCATTGATGGCTATGCAGCCGCCCCCGTCGCTGCGGCGACGGCTGTGGACGTGGCAACCCTGCGCGCATTGGCTGATCGCTGGGCGACTGACCGCAGCTACACCGGTAGCCCCGTCGATGACATTCGTGCGCTGATCGAGAAACCTACGATGAGCACCCCCGCAGCGCCGGGGATCGACCTTGAGCAGTTCCGCGAACGCATCAAGGCTGCAATTGTGCGCATTACGACGGGACAGGCCCCGATGCGCGTACCTGCAGACCAAGCCGACCCGGACATTGTCCTCGCAGATATTCTGTCCCTGATCGACGCCAACCCCAAGGGCGACGATGTGGAGGCCGACTGACCATGGATATTCAGAAGGCAGTTTCCTACAACCCTGAAACTGGCGACTTCACTTGGCTTGTTACCAGGGGGAGAGCAAACAAGGGCAGTGTCGCTGGAAAGGTGGACAGCCACGGTTACCGATCGATCGGGCTCGATGGCAAGCACTATCGCGCCCATCGCGTGGCGTGGCTACTGCAAACGGGAGCGTGGCCGGAAATGCAGATTGATCACCGTAATGGGGACCGCCTCGACAACAGGTGGGAGAACCTGCGCGAAGTGACGCCGCAAGAGAACCAGCAGAACTGCTGCATTCCGCATCGAAACCCGCATGGCTATGTTGGGGTCCGTTATCGCGGAGGGAGCGTCGATCCGTGGGAGGCGATTATCCGAATTAACTTCAAACAAGAGGTGATTGGACGGTACGCAACTGCCAAGGAAGCTGGCGACGCGTACCTAGCAGCTAAAGCCATACACCACCCGGCATGGACCGGTGCGCAGGCCACCAGCGCCGAGGTGGGGGAATGAGCCAGAAATGCAGCGAGTGCGGACGCGAAAGTCCGCTCGGCCAGACCTTCCAGCACTACTGGGGTTGTGTGCACGACACGTCTGCACGCACCCCGCTGTTGAGCCAGATGGGGCGCGCTCAACAGCAGGCACAACTTGACCGCTTGCAGCCCACCAGCCACGGCGCGGGGGTGTCCGATGACTGACGACATGCAGCGGGCCAGGGAGTTGGCCGAAACACTTGACGCCCTCGCGGACGACACGCGGGGCCACGCGCTCAATGGTGAACAGCACGACCATCTGCGTGAAGCAGCTGCCGCCATGCGCGCCGCGCCGGAGGGATGGAGCTTTCAGCGTCAGGAAGATGGCTCAATCATCGTGACGGCAGACGGCTACGGCGTCGTGCATGTGCGACCGGATGACAGCGACAGCATTGCGGCTGCCATGCTGCACCTGCTCGCCAACGATCTCGCCGCCCGCCCGCAGGGGGTGGAGTGATGCGTAACTGCACCGCATGCCATCGCCCATTGCCTGAGCAAGCCTTCCCCAAGGCCGGCAGCCGTGGCCGCGACTCGATCTGCACCGTGTGCGTGAACGACCGGCGTCGGCTTCGCGCTCCCCTGCCCCCGGTTGAGCGGGATCCGGTGCAGATCGCACTGAACAACCGCATGTGCCTGTGGTTCGGGCCCGTGCGGCCGCAGCCGAGGTATGCGGTATGAGCGCTATCCGCTACCTGTCGCTGTTCTCTGGCATGGAAGCTGCGCACTTGGCGTGGGCGCTTCTCGGCTGGGAATGCGTCGGCGTTGCCGAGATTGATCCGGCACCGTGCGCACTGCTTGCGCATCGCCTGCCGCATGTCCCGAACCTGGGCAGCGTTACCGAAATCACCGACGAACAGATCGCCGCGCTGGGTCACATCGATGTCGTCATCGGCGGCAGCCCGTGTCAGGACCTATCCGTCGCCGGCAACCGCGCTGGTCTGGCCGGCGCACGCTCCGGCCTGTTTCACGAACAACTGAGGATTTTCAATGCAGCTCGGACTTTTTGCGGCGCACGCTGGCTCGTCTGGGAAAACGTCCCCGGGGCGTTCAGTAGCAACCGCGGGCGAGACTTTGCTGTCGTGGCTGGGGCATTGGCAGGATGCGAACTCGATGTCCCCCGTGACGGCTGGGGCAACGAAGGCGTGGCGCTCGGCCCGAACGGACTTGTCGAATGGAGCGTGCTGGACGCGCAGTGGTTCGGAGTGGCGCAGCGGCGCCGTCGCGTGTTCGCTGTCCTCGATACTGGAGACTGGGCCGGTAGACCCCCGGTACTACTTGAGCCCGACAGCCTGCGCGGGGATTCTGCGCCGCGCCGAGAAACGGGGGAAGGAGTTGCCGGCACCCTTACGCGCAGCGCTGGAGAACGTGGCGCTGAAGATGGTGAGCGCGGCCAATTGATCCCCGAGATCGCCCGTTGTGTCACAACGGGCGAGGCCAAACGCCAAGACTGGGAGACCTGCACGATCATCCCCGCAGTAGCCCATACGCTCCGCGCCGATGGTTTTGACGCCAGCGAAGACGGCACGGGTCGCGGCACGCCACTGGTGCCAGTAGCGTTCGACTGCAAGGCCAGTGGCCGGGCGGGCTTCGGCGTCGGCGAGATTGCCAGCACGATGCGCAGCATGGGTCATGCCGACAGCCACCAGAACGGAGGCAGTCACTTGGCAGTCCAGCAAGGCATGCAGGTCCGCCGACTCACCCCGCGCGAGTGCGAGCGACTGCAAGGCGCGCCTGACGATTGGACCCTGGTGCCGAACGCGAAGGGCAAGCCGATGGCCGATGGCCCTCGCTACAAAATGCTGGGCAACAGCTTCGCGGTACCGGTGATCACGTGGATCGGCGAACGCATCCAAATGGCGCACACCTACCGGCAGAGGGCCGCAGCATGAAACCGCAGCTCTTCCCCAAGCCAGCCAAGCGCATGAAGCAGCCGCCCAAGGAGTTGTTACGCGAGCAGCTGGCCACGGCGGCCAACGAGATCATCCGGCTGCGCGCCGAGGCGCTGGCCAACGAACAACGGATCAGCGGCGCCCGCGCGGCGCTGGAAGGAGAGCAACATGGCTGACGGCATCGCCCTATCGAAACAGGAAGTGGCCCAGCTGTGCCGCACGCCGCAGAAGGCACGCCAGGTGGCGTTTCTGAGCCAGAACGGCATCAGGCACTATTTGGACGGTCACGGCTGGCCGGTGGTGCTGCGATCGACTATTGACGGCCTGCCGGCACAGGAAGCGGCCGGAACTCCGACGTGGAAGCCAAACAAGGCCGCATGACATGGGAAGGAAGCCATCTAAGCCAGGTGCCGTCCCTCGCCTACGCGCACGCAAGCGCGGCGCGGTGACCTACTACTTCTACGACCACGGCGGTACGCCGCGCCGCGAGGAATCACTGGGCCGCGACTACGGGCTGGCGATCCAGCGCTGGGCGGAGATTGAGCGCGCCACGCACGTCTCCACCGCCCCCAAGGTGATGTTCCGCTGGGTGTGTGACCGGTACATGGCCGAGGTGGCCAGTCAGAAGGCTGCGCGCACCTTCGCCGACAACCAGCGCGAGGTCCTGAAGCTGCTCGAGTTCTTCGACGATCCGCCGGCGCCGGTCGAGGCGATCCAGCCGGTGAACGTCCGCCAGTACATGACCTGGCGCACCAAGGGCGGCACCGGCAAGGTGCGGGCCAACCGCGAGAAGGCGCTGCTCTCGCACATCTGGAACTACGCACGCGACCGCGGCTACACAGCCCTGCCCAACCCCTGCGCCGGCATCAAGGGATTCAAGGAGACCGGGCGCGACGTCTACATCGAGGACGCCCAGTACCAAGCGGTCTGGAGCGCAGCAGATCCGTGTCTGCAGGACGCGATGGACCTCGCCTACCTGCTCGGGCAGCGACCGGCGGACGTGCTGGGCTTGTCGGAGATGGACGTGCGCGACGGAGCGATCCACCTGCAGCAGGGCAAGACCGCCAAGAAGCTGCGCGTCGAGGTCAGCGAAGAGCTGGCCGTTCTGCTGGGCCGGATCCGAGATCGGAAGCGCGGCTACACGGTCCACAGCACGCGCCTGGTGGTGAACGAGCATGGACGAGCGATGACCGTGGCAGCCATGTCCAGGCGGTGGCAGAAGGCGTGCAGGGCAGCCAACGTCGATGGCATCCAGTTCCGGGATCTGCGCGCCAAGGCCGGCACGGACAAGACAGATTCAGCCGGGGATATCCGCCAGGCGCAGCGCCAGCTCGGCCACTCTTCAGTGGTCATGACCGAGCACTACGTACGCAATCGCCGCGGCGCGAAAGTGACACCGACGCGATGAATTGCGGAAAAGCCCCCCGGATTGCGGAAATAAAAAAGGCGGCAAAAGCCGCCTAAGTCATGGTGCCCGGAGCCGGAATCGAACCGGCATGGCCTCGCGGCCGGCGGATTTTAAGTCCGATGCGTCTACCAATTTCGCCATCCGGGCACCGCGATAGCGTGCCTGATCACGCGGCAATTGTGAATTGCATGGCGTGCCGGCCTGCCCGTTTCCGGACCACAGAGCGCACGCCGGCTGCGGTCAGATCGCTTTGGAATACCGGGCCGGCTGCTGCGGAGCTTTCAAATAGCGGTCAAAGCACATGGCGATCAGCCGCAGCAAAGGCCTTCCTGGCCGGGTCGCCGAAACCACACCGTCCTCGATATGGGCCAATCCGTCATCGACCAGTTGCCGCAGTGATTCGATTTCCGCGGCAAATTCGCGATCGAAATCGATGCCGTGGGATGCGGCGACACGGCGCCCGTCCACCCGGCCATGACACATCAGCTGCTGGATCAGCTCCGCCCGCAGCAGATCGTCCTGATCCAGTTCCAGGCCACGCCATACAGGCAGCGCCCCGGGGTAATCCCCCCGCAAAA
>NZ_LLXS01000049.1:0-8134 GCF_001431585.1 Stenotrophomonas pictorum JCM 9942
CCCCCCCCCTGCCTCGCCGATCTGCCGCCCAACAAATAAGCCCGCCATCACTGGCGGGCTTTTTGTTTGCCTTTTGCCACCTGACAACCGGCTGCCGTCAGTTCCAGCCCACCAGCTCGAACAGTTTCAGGATCAGGTAGGCGCAGCCACCGGCTGCCGGGATGGTCAGGATCCAGGCCCACAGGATGCGCTCGATCACGCCCAGGCGCAGCGACTTGGGGTTCTTGGCAAAGCCGACGCCCATGATCGCGGTGGAGATGCTGTGGGTGGTCGAGACCGGCATGCCGAAGTGCGCCGCCAGGGTCAGGACCGTGGCCGAGCTGGTCTCCGCGGCAAAGCCGTGGATCGGGTGCAGCTTGACCATCTTGTGACCCAGGGTCTTGATGATCTTCCAGCCTCCCGAGGCGGTACCGGCTGCCATCACCACCG
The DNA here is from genome assembly GCF_001431585.1 of Stenotrophomonas pictorum JCM 9942. Classification (NCBI taxonomy): domain Bacteria; kingdom Pseudomonadati; phylum Pseudomonadota; class Gammaproteobacteria; order Lysobacterales; family Lysobacteraceae; genus Stenotrophomonas; species Stenotrophomonas pictorum. The sequence continues at coordinate 430 of NZ_LLXS01000049.1, forward strand.
CACAGGTCAGCACGATCCACATCGCGATGCCGTCCCCAGCCTGCGCATTGGGATGCATGAAGGCCAGCCAGGAAGGCAGGTCATCCAGCGCACCGGTCGCCTCGGCGCCGATCAGGGTCATGGCGATGATACCCATGGTCTTCTGCGCGTCATTGTGGCCGTGGGCAAAGCCCATGTAGGCCGCCGACACGATCTGCGCCTTGCCGAAGAACGCATTGACCCAGCGCGGACGCGCCAGCCGGCGCAACAGGCCACCCGCGCGCGCCATGGCGGCGATGATCGCCCACAGCAGGCACATCACCACGATACCCAGCAGGAAGCCGGCGATCGGCGAGGTGATCATCGGCACGAACACCTTCCACAACAGGCCCTTGTTCTGCGCCCAGTTGCCGACATTCTGCGACCAGATCAGCGCGTCCCAGTTGTTGTGGGCCGCCGCCAGACCGGCGCCGCACAGGCCACCGATCAACGCATGCGAGGAGGAGGACGGCAGGCCCTTCCACCAGGTGATCAGATTCCAGACGATGCCGCCCAGCAGCGCGCACAGGATCACCTGTGGCGTCACCGCGACCACGTCGGTATTGAGCAGGCCGTTGGCGATGGTCAGCGCCACCGCGGTGCCGGTCAGCGCGCCGATCAGGTTCATGAAGGCCGCCAGCATCACCGCCCAGCCGGGCGAGAGCACCTTGGTTGCCACCACGGTGGCAATGGAGTTGGCGGTGTCGTGGAAGCCGTTGATGAACTCGAAGACGAGCGCAGCCAGGATCACCACCAGTACTAGGGTGAGCATCGAGCGGCCCCGTCAGCTGTTCTTGAGCACGATCTGGTACGCCACCACACCGGCCTCGCGGCAACGGTCGATGGCTTTTTCCAGAATCTCGAAGAATTCCTTGAGCAGGAACATCTGCAGGTTGTCCAGACGTCCGGAGTAGATGTCGCGGTACAGCTCCAGCATCAGCCGGTCGGCCTCGTTCTCCAGCGCGCGCAGCTTTTCGTTCAACGCGGTCATCCGGTCCAGGTTCATGTGGCGCAGGTCGTTGACCATTTCCACCACCACGCCGGCGGCCTGCTCCAGCATCGCCGCGCGCGGCGCGAAGTCGATGTGCTCCAGATGCGCCACGGCCAGCGAATAGCGATCGGCGAACTTCTCGATCTGCTTGGGAATCTTGTACAGCGCCGAACCCAGTGCTTCGATGTCCTCGCGCTCGATCGGCGTCATGAAGCTGTCCACCAGCGCCTGACTGATCTTGTCCGAGGCGGCCCGTTCGCGCAGACGTGCGAGCTTGAAAGCGTCCAGAGCAGGCTCGCGATCCGCTTCGCGCATCATTGAATGCAGCGCCTTCGCGCTGTCGGAAGCGGCCTGTGCGGCCTCGTCAAGATTAGGTATAGAACTGCTTGCCGGAACCGAAAATGGTCTGCAACGAAAACATGGGGAGCCTATTCGCCGTCGCGGGAGGGACGGCACCAGCGCGAATTATGACTGCTAGAAGGCATCTCGGGTATTCCTTGCGGTTGTCCGCAGCGCCCGCGAGGCCGCGGTTAGCGCCCGCCAGCCGCGTTTTGCTAAGATGCGCGGGCGCCTTCCGGGCGCACCTTATGGACGACGACCCTCATCCCCCGCCGCGAATCCCGGTACACCACACCTGTGGTGACTTGGACGCCGCCTGCCTGACACACCCTCCCCTGCAACCAACCCGGGGAGATTCCCGTGCTTGAGTTTTTCATCGTAATCGCACTGATCCTGCTGAACGGCTTCTTTGCCATGTCCGAAATGTCGGTCATGACCTCGCGCAAAAGTCGCCTCAAGCAGATGGCCGGCTCCAGCAAACGCGCCGCACGTGCACTGGAACTGTCTGAAAAACCTGAAAATTTCCTGTCGACCGTACAGATCGGGATCACCCTGATCGGCATCCTGACCGGTGTCTATGGCGGCGACGCCATCGGCGGCGCCATCGCCGCGCAGCTGCAATCGCTGTTCCCGGCACTGTCGGCCAACTTCGCCCTGTTCGGCTCGACCCAGCCCTATGCCGACTTCCTCGGCAAGACCCTGGCGGTGGCCCTGATCACCTATCTGACGCTGATTTTCGGCGAACTGGTCCCCAAGCGCGTCGCCCTGACCCGCTCGGAGGACATTGCCGGGGTCGTGGCGGTGCCGATGAGCTGGCTGGCACGCATCGCCGCGCCGGGCGTATGGCTGCTCTCGCGCTCCACCCATCTGGTGCTGCGCCTGCTGGGCCTGGGCCAGACCGAATCGGCCTCGGTGACGGAAGAGGAGATCCGCATGCTGGTGGCCGAAAGCCACGAGCAGGGCGTGATCGACGCCGACGAGCGCAACATGATGAACCGGGTGATGCGCCTGGGCGACCGCACCGCCGACAGCCTGATGACCCCCCGCAACCGCATCGCCTGGCTGGACACCACCGCGCCGGCCGAAAAGAACCTGCACACCATGCGTGAGCACGCGTTCTCGCGCTACCCGGTGTACCGCGACAACGACCAGGACATCGTCGGCATTCTGGAGGTGAAGACCCTGGTCACCCGGCTGGAGGGCTCCGAGCACTCGCTGTTCCAGAATCTGCGCGAGACCTTGTATGTGTCCGAGTCCACCCATGCGATGAAACTGCTGGAAATCTTCCGCGAGGAGCAGCAGTCGATGGCCCTGGTGGTGGATGAATACGGTGAGATCCAAGGGCTGGTGACCATCAGCGACCTGATGGGCGCCGTGGTCGGCCGCCTGCAGGCGCCGGAAAATACCGATGAGGACGCCCTGGTGGTCACCCGTGAAGACGGCTCGCAGCTGGTGGACGGCTCGCTGCCGATCGATGACCTGCGCGAACTGATGGAAGGCGCCGCGCTGCCTGACGCGGAGGAAGGCGACTACTACACGCTGGCCGGCATGTGCATGCACTATTTCGGCCGTATCCCCCACGCCGGCGAGTACTTCGACTGGGCGGGCTGGCGCATCGAAATCGTCGACCTGGACGGCGCGCGCATCGACAAGCTGCTGCTGCGCAAACTGGCCGAGGAAGATGCCGATGAACTCACCGGCTGACCCCGCCGCGGACGGCACCGGCAGCGACGGCTACCGCAACGAAGGCATCCGCACCCTGCTGGCCCTGTTCGAGCATGGCGATCCGGCCGAACATCTGCCGCTGCGGCATATCCTGCAGAACCTGCAGCAAAGCGCCTTCGGCGTTTTCCTGTTCATCGCGATCCTGCCGTCGTTCATTCCGATCCCGGGCGTCGGTGGTGCGGTCAGCGGCCCGCTGGTGGTGCTGATCGGCGTGCAACTGCTGGGCGGACTGTCGCGACCCTGGGTGCCCGGCTTCATTGCCCGCCGAGGCCCCAAGCGCGCGACCATGCACAGGTTCCTGGGCAAGATCGGCCGCCCGTTGCGGCGGCTGGACCGGATGCTCAGACCGCGTATGGCGCCATTGCTCCGGCCATTGCCGGCACGGATGTTCACTGGCCTGCTGCTGATCCTGGTCGGCCTGCTGCTGTCGCTGCCGATTCCGTTCACCAACTACCTGTTCGGCTTCCAGCTGCTGCTGTTTGCACTGGCCCTGATCGAGCGCGATGGCGCGCTGATGCTGTTCAACTGGGTGGCAGCCGTTGCCGCCGGCATGTTTTTCGGACTCGGCTCCGGGCAACTGGTCAGCCATACCGGCCAGCTGCTGCAGCGCTGGACCGGCGGCTGACGGAAATTGCGCAGCGCGGAGGGGCGGTAACCAGGCCGCCCCGGTCAACGCGCTTGTCGCGCCTGCCAGGCCTGCATGGCCAGCTCGAAGGAGCGCAAGCGGGCCTGATGGTCAAAGATGTTGGCGGTGATCAGCAGCTCATCCGGGCGATGCCGCCCGGCAAAGTCCGCCAGGCCTTCGGCAACCTGTGCAGGATCGCCCAGCACCGTGCAAGCCAGAGCGCGCTCGACGCCGGCCTTCTCCTGCGGCGCCCAGAAGGATTCGATATCGGCCACCGGCGGCGGGATCTGTCCGGGCTGGCCGCGACGCAGATTGACGAAACTCTGCTGCTGGGTGGTGAACAGGCGCCGCGACTCGGCCTCGGAGTCACTGGCCACCACGTTCAGCGCCAGGATGGCGTAGGGAGCAGCCAGCCGCGCGGAAGCCCGGAAATCGCGCCGGTACAGCGCCAGCGCCTCATCCATCGCATCGGGTGCGAAGTGCGAGGCGAACGCGAACGGCAACCCCATCGCCGCCGCCAGCCGTGCACTGAACAGGCTGGAGCCCAGCAACCAAACCGGCACTTCGACCCCCGCTCCCGGCACCGCCTGCACGGACTGGCCGCGCTGCGCAGGCTCGAAATAATGGAGCAGCTCGGCAACATCCTGCGGGAACTGGTCGGCACTGTCGAAATAGCGGCGCAGCGCGCGCGCCGTGGCGTGATCGGTGCCGGGCGCACGCCCCAGCCCCAGATCGATGCGCCCCGGGTACAGCGAGGCCAGCGTGCCGAACTGCTCGGCCACCTGCAGCGGCGAGTGGTTGGGCAGCATGATCCCGCCGGCGCCCACACGGATGGTGGAGGTCCCGCCGGCCACATGCCCGATCAACACCGAAGTCGCCGCGCTGGCGATACCCGGCATGTTGTGGTGTTCGGCCAGCCAGTAGCGCCGGTAACCCCAACGCTCGGCGTGCTGGGCCAGATCCAGCATGTTGCCGAAGGCCTGCTGCGGCGTGGCGCCTTCACATACCGGTGCCAGATCGAGAATCGACAGAGGAATCATCGGGAGTTTCCATTGGGGACCACCTCCAGTTGGGGCCGATGACACTGCATTGCCAGCTGCCCCGACACCTCACCGCCACAACACTGCTTTCCGGGCACGACATCCGGACACCCTCAGGCGGCCTGTTCAGCCTCGCGGTCGACCAGCGGCTGCAACTGCGGATCCAGTGCCACGCGCTCGTCGAATACGAAGCAGCGGCCGTCGTAGCCCTCCCCGCCCACTTCCTCGAAATAGCCCAGAATGCCGCCTTCCAGCTGCAGCACATTGTCCATGCCGTCGTTGCGCATCCACAGCGCGGCCTTCTCGCAGCGGATACCGCCGGTGCAGAAACTGACCACGGTGGCATCGGCCAGGCCTTCGCGGTGCGGCTCGAGTGCGGCCGGCAGATCGGTGAATTTGTCGATCGGCAGGGTCAGGGCACCGGCAAAGGTGCCGTGCGCGAACTCCTGGACATTGCGGGTATCGAGCATCACCACGCGCTTGCCGGCATCGTCATGGCCCTGCCGCAACCAGCGCTGCACCGTGGCCGGGGCCACGCTGGGCGCACGCGGATAGTCCAGCGGCTGGCCGTCGTCGCGGCGGAAGCTGATGATTTCGGATTTGACCTTGGCCTTGAGCCGGGCGAACGGCTGCATCTGGCTGTAGCTGTACTTGACACGCATAGCGGCAAAGCGCGCATCGGTTTTCAGCTGCGCGTAGAACGCATCGATACCGTCACGGCTGCCGGCCAGGAACAGGTTGATGCCCTCCTCGGCAACCAGGATGGTGCCGCGCAGCTCCTGGGTCTGGGCGCACTCGAGCAGCGTTGCCGCCAGCGTGTCGGCATCGGGAAGCGGGACGAAATGGTAGGCGGCGGTATTGACGATCATGGACATATTCTAGAACGGTCGGTTGCCAGAGCCCGGGAAAAGGCCCATCGGCGGAACGGTGGGAAAAATGGAGACGGTGGAAAGCCGGCTCAGCCGCGCAACAGCATGAAGGGCAGCAGCACCAGCGCCGCAGCGGCGACCATGCCCAGCAACACCACCACCACATACAGCGGACGCTGCCGCAACAGCGAGCCGAAGGTCTCGGCACTGCCATCACGCAAAGCCGCCTCGCGTTCGGCACGGACCCGCTGGCCGCGCTCGGCCTGATAGGTCGCCATCAACGCCTTGGCGCGCGGATGGTCGTCGTTGTCACGCAACCAGATCCCGCCGTGCGAGATGCCCCAAGGACTGGGTTCGGTGCGATACCAGGCGATCGCGTTGCGATCGAGCAGTTCCCCGACCTCGCGACTTTCGTCTTCACCGACATTGCGTAGATTGAGCAGCAGTTTAGCCATGGCACCATGATACCCGGCGACGATGCGCTACCCTTGCACGCCCTGTCTGCCGGAGGTCGCCGTGCGCCGTCTATTCATCCCGACTCTGCTGTCCCTGCTCGCGGCCGGGTGCACCCCGCCGGGACCTCCGCCCGGAGGCACCATCGCCACCTTCGAGCGCATCGACACCCAGCCGGGTACCGGCGCTGAAGCCGTTCCCGGCACCAAAGTCACCGTCCACTACACCGGCTGGCTGTATGACGAGCGCGCCGCTGACAAGCACGGTGAAAAATTCGACAGCTCGCTCGACCGTGGCGAGCCCTTCACCTTCAACCTCGGTGAAAAGCAGGTCATCCGTGGCTGGGATGAAGGCTTTGCCGGCATGAAGGTCGGCGGCAAGCGCACCTTGATGATTCCGGCCGAATACGGCTACGGCAATCGCCGCACCGGACCGATCCCGGCCGGCTCCTCCCTGGTTTTCGATGTTGAACTGCTTGATGTCCAGCCCCGCTAAACACACCGTCGCCGTCATCGGCGGCGGCCCTGCCGGCCTGTTCGCCGCCGAACGCTTGTGCGCGGCCGGGCTGGAGGTGCACCTGTACGAGGCCAAAGGTTCGCCGGGACGAAAATTCCTGATCGCCGGCAAAGGCGGGCTCAACCTGACCCATTCCGAACCGCGGCCACAGTTCGACGGCCGCTATCGCGAACGCCAGGATGTCGTCGCCCGCTGGCTCGACGGCTTTGATGCCGAAGCGCTGCGCCACTGGGCGCAAGGCTTGGGCGTGGACACCTATGTCGGCAGTTCCGGACGCGTGTTCCCGGTTGATCGCAAAGCCGCGCCCCTGCTGCGCGGCTGGGTACGCCGTCTGAAAGAGCAAGGCGTGCGCTTCCACGTGCAGCACCGCTGGTCAGGCTGGAATGAGGACGGGACGCTGCGCTTCGAAACCGGCAATGGCACGGTCGATGTGCACAGCGATGCCACCGTGCTCGCCCTGGGCGGTGGCAGCTGGCCGCAGCTCGGCTCCGATGGTCGCTGGACGGAAATTCTGTCGGGTCGTGGCGTGGATATCACACCGCTGCAGCCGGCCAACTGTGGCTTCGACGTGGCCTGGTCCGAACATTTCCGGCAGCGCCACGCCGGCAGCCCGCTCAAACCGGTGATCGCACACTGGATCGATCTGCAAGGCCATGCGCAGCACCTGCAGGGCGAATGCGTCGCCAGCGAATACGGCCTTGAGGGCAGCCTGATCTATGCACTGGCGGCGGACCTGCGCGAAACCCTCCATCGCAACGGCAGCGCACAGCTGCAGCTGGATCTGGTACCAGGCCGCGAGCTGGACCGCCTGCGCGCCGACCTGGGACGGCCGCGCAAGGGCCGCAGCTTCGGCGAACACCTGCGCCGCGCCGCCGGTCTGGACGCGCCCAAAGCCGCGCTGCTGTTCGAGGTACTGGGCAAAGACGCCGGCAGTGATCTGGATGCGGTTGCGCACACCCTCAAGCGGTTGCCACTGACGCTGAAACGGCCGCGCCCGATGGCCGAAGCCATCAGTACCGCCGGCGGTGTGCGCATCGAGGCGATGAACGAAGGCCTGATGCTGGATGCCGTGCCAGGTGTGTTCTGCGCCGGCGAAATGCTGGACTGGGAAGGTAATCCCCCCATTAAC
>NZ_LLXS01000050.1:0-7887 GCF_001431585.1 Stenotrophomonas pictorum JCM 9942
CTCGCGGCACAGCTCGGGCACGGCAAGACCAGCCTCTACGCGCTTGAGCGCCTCGATGATCTGGCTGTCGGTGAATCGGGACTTCTTCATGGTAGAAATTTTCCTTCGAAAACTTCTACTTCTCACTGCGCTGGTTTTGCGGGGGGATTACCATGGGGGAGGCTATCGGCAACAGAAACAACCTGCTGCGAAGCTTCTGGCGTAAATCCAACGCCGGGAACTTCGCGAGAATAGGTGATATCGCGCAGTGCTTTACGCCAAATGGAGCTGAACGTATCCCCCACATCGCAGTTTACCTTCCCGACTACAAAGCTCTGCTGGACAACAGCCAGCAGAACATTGGCCAAAGACGTTTTCCCAACGCCGCGCTCTCCAAACAGGATCGCGTGGTAGCCCTTTTGCGTAACAGCACTGATAATTCGATTGAGCTGATCGATTCGGCCGGCGAATAGATCCTGCGTATTGACGGGCGAGCCAGGTGTAAAGACCTGTCCAATATGAATAAGTTGACTCGTCCGAGAATCGACTTCCATACGTTTGTCCCTGTCATGTTTGGCGGCTTTCCAATTAGTATTACACCAAAACATGCAAGTCAACAGGCAAACCCTGCAAGTGATGCCATCTAAGCCACTAGTGCCGTTCCCGCGCCCCTAACAGTATCTATCCCCTTTCCGAGCTCATAACGATACTGCCGCAATGTGAGCTCCCCGCCGTACTTCTCGGCCACCATCAGTGCATTGACCGCCTGGCTGGCTGCAACCGTTTACTCCGTGCGCACGATGAGTGCGCGCAGCAGGTTCTGTCGTTCCATGGCCACCAGCGCCGACTCCACCCATCGCAGGTTGTCGGGGATGCCCTGGTCGAAGGCGATTTCCGGGTTGTAATGCGGCCGGAGAGAAACGGCCGGTAATGACTACCGGCGATTGGTAGCGGGGACAGGATTCGAACCTGTGACCTTCGGCTTATGAGACCGACGAGCTGCCGCTGCTCTACCCCACAACAGGAAAGCCGCCGACGAATGCAGGATCTCCCGAACCCTGCTCCGCCGACGGCCTTTTGATGCTGGGCGACCGCTGTTCGCAGCACTGCCCACGCTAGTGATTTAAGGGGGTCAATCGTTCCCGTGCAACTGGGGTTCCGCATGGGGTTCCGCACTTCCGCATGCGGAAGATTTCAGCCGCCGCCGAGGTCGCCGAACAACCGTTTCCGGAACTCCACGCGCCCATCGTGCAGCGCCTCCTCCAGCGCGCGCAGTGCCACGGTATGGATACGGACATACGTCGCTCCGCGCATCTTCACCTGTCGTGCGAGCACGGCCGTGGCCTGCTTCCGCTCTGGCCAGACCATCTCAACCACCGCGGCGTGGATGATCAGGCGCAGCCGGTGCCGATCGGCTGCACTGCTCATGTCCAGGCCAGTGACTCGGGATTGCTCCAGCGCGCGCTGCACCGGATCGAATGCCAACAGAGCCAGAGCGGCCAGCTCCTGACCATCCGCCCGTATTGCCACGGCCTTGGCCGCGCGCTGTGCCAGCTTGTCGTCCATGTAGGCCAGGGCACCGGCCACGTCCGCACCGGTCAGCGGCACAACGGTTCCGCGCCCCTCTACCGGCACCTTGTACCCGCCACCTACCAGCATCCGCGCCAGCAGTTCGAGTGGATCGCGTTCGTGTGACATCAGACCCCCTGGTCCTTGTAGCGCTTTGCCAAGAACTCGTACTTGCCCATGTCCTCCATCAGCCGCGCCTTCACGGATGCATCGGGCTCGACTTCATAGGCCGCCCGCGCCTCCGCTGCTTTTGCCCGGGCCCATGCCTCCTTGGTTTCGTACCGGATCCGGCCACCAGCGCCGGAGGCTTTGGGTTTGAAACTGCTACCGCACCGGCGTGCCACCTCCTCCAGCAGTTGCTCAGTCGGCACCGCCGACAGGTCGAAAGCCGTCATCGCACCACCATTGCAGCGGCGCCACGGCCAGACATGGCGGCCAGGTGATCCGCATTCGTCCACCCCAGCGCCTCCCGGCTCAGCAGCTCCGCCAACCGGGCGAGACCTTTGCCGGTCACCCGGACCTGATCGCACACCCTCTCCTCACCGTCCGGGCGCGGCAGCACCGTCACCTTGTGCACCAGCACACCGGTCTGGAGCCGCGGCTGGTAAGCCAGCCAATTTCTGCTGCCCGGGCGTCGGTAGATCCACGCATGCTCCTGCAGCCAGGAGAACAGCTTCAAGGGCGGCACGGCCAGCAGCTTGGCCGCCTCGGTGACCGGGAACGTACCTTCTGCATCGGCAATCGTATCCAGCGCGCGGGCCTTGGGCTGCAGCTGCCGGTTCTCTGCCCTGAGCGCTTCCACCTGCTCGCCATATCCCAGCAGCAAGCCGCGCAGGGCGGCCGGATCAGACAGGATCGCCATCACGTCCGCCTGCGGCGCCGGGGCGGCTACTCGCTGGTCGTAGGCGCGGATCACCTGCAGGTGGAACGCCGGCGAGATCCACATCGCGTAGGCATAGACCAGCTCCTTCACCACGTAGGTTCCCTGTAGGACACCGCCCTGCAACACTCCGACAGCGTTCCTCATATCTGAGGAACGGTCGATTTCCTCAATCAGCTCCCTCGCCTGCCTCGACCTCAGCCAATTCGATGGCTGGTGCTTGCTGGCTGCGCCAGAGGCGATATGCAGGTCATTGAGCGAGAAGCGGCCCTCGGCATCTTGGCGGACACTCACCGCGGCGATGGTCAGCTGCATGCCGGCACCTCCGTGGTGGCTACCAGGCGGCGAGCCCGCTTCATGAACGACACGAACTCCTCCCGGTGCCGCTCCTGCGCGGCGCGGTGGGCCTTCTCTTGAGTCTGGATCCAGTCCTCGAACTCGATCTCGAGAAATGCGAGCCGCTGATCGACTGTGATGGTGCGGAAGGCAACCGGCGCCGGCGGGGCGTCAGCGTTCCTCCCGCTCCCGCGCGGCGCTGCCGGCAGGGCCAGAACGGCGCCGGGATCAGCTGCAGACCACACTGCAACTTGGCGGCCGTGGCGCGTGTCATACCGGTCCTCACCACGAATCACATGGCCGGAGCCCTGCAACTCACGCAGCAGGCCAGCGACGGCCGGCGCAGAGGACGGAAGGAACTCCGGCGGATGACCGGCCCCCATCGCTGCGATCCCCATCTGCTCGAGCAGTTCCGCCGCGGTGCAGGCACCGGCCGCGCCAAGACAGAACAGGGCGACCAGTCGCTGGTACTCACGCATATCCATCCCCGTCATTGCTGGCTCCTTTGCTCGATCACGAATGTCTGTTGGGCGATCAGCTCGTCGTCGGAGCCGTAGGTTTCGTGGAACGTCCTCGAGCCATCCATAAGGCTCGGCCCCCACTGCTCGCGCATCTGCGCGAACGTCTTCTCCGATCTCGGGTGCCGCCGGTGGTGCCAGGTGCACAGCGCATAGCCGAACGAATGGCCGCGGCGCTTGTTGCCTGACTTCGCGTGGTTGTAGTCGCAGCCGTAGACCACCAGGGTCGGCTCCAGCAGCCCCTGGGTGGCCAGCGCCAGGCAGGCCATGCAGGGACCGATCTTGCTGGCTTCGATCCGGGCGGCTTCTTCGGCCGTCGGCGGCGGTGCTTTCGACCACATCAGCCCTTCACCTCTTCGCCGAAGCCGAGGTCAGCTGCAGCGCGCGCCATCGCCGCCTTGGCCTTTTCCCGGTCGCTCACCACCGGCAGCGTCGGCCGTTCGTGCGGCAATGCCAGCATCGGCTCGGGCAGCTTCCCACCCTCGGCCACGTACCGCATGGCCTGCTCGTAGGCCGCGCGAAGCATCCGCTCCTGCTGGAAGCCGTCGGCGGTGTTGAAGGTGTGCAGATCCATCATGGCGCGCACTTGCATGGAGAATGCCGACCGGTCACGGCCGGGACGCATCTCCTGCTCCACCTCCCCAAACGTCGGCAGGTTCAGGCACAGCGCGCGGAACTTTGCCGGCCCCGGTGGCCACTCCAGTCCCTTCAGCAGGCAGGCAGACAGGCCTTCACCCAGCTGCCTCGCCGTCAGGCCGCGCAGCGCGGTCGCCCAGGTCTGGCCGGCAGTGGAAAGCGTCCCGTCGGCCTTGGCCGGCGCGGTGCCGTTGTCCCGCGTGAACTTGCCCGGGAACATGGCAGCCATCCGTTCCCACAGCGTCCACAGCGCGTCCATCTGCCGCTGCGATGGCTGCTCAACCAATGACAGCGAATTCGCCATCGATGACGTCCCCCGCGCCTGCTCGTCCTGCTCCACCTGACCGGCCAGCTGCAACAGGCCCGCCTTCGCGCTGCAATCGCTCCCATTCCTCTCGGGCGTGGGCGACGGTGTCGGCAGAACCTTGCGCAGTTGATCCATGGTTGGCAGCTCCTGATTGCTTGGGCTCGACGGGAAGCAGCAGGCCCAGGGCCATTGCGTCCTTGAGGGATTTGTTGATGTCGCCGCCGCTCTCGGCGATGGCTTCCAGCTGTGGGCGGACCTGCAGCCAGCCTTGGATCGACAGCGGGCGCCTGCTGACGCGGCGATGCCTGACGAACAGGGCCAGCACTTCGCGGTCCAGGCCGGGCAGCAGCGGACCGAGCGGCGAAACCTCACGCTCGATGTCTGCCTCTGTCATCGCGGCGCCGTCGCCCACACCCGGTGTGTGTTCCTGACGGTTACCTGATGTATCTGACGGTTCCGTGTCCCGTTTTTGGGACTCTTTCCGGGAAAAACGGGACTGTTTGGCGGGAAAAACGGGACTGTTTCCCTGACTTTTCGGGACTGTTCCGTTTTCGGAACTGTTCCGGTTTTGGGACTGTTCCGTTTTCGGGCCTGTTTCGATCATGTCCGGGCCGCGCAGCCGGTAGACGATCACCTGCTTGGTGTCCCCCATACGCCGGCCGCTGTCCTCGATCAGACCCCACTCACGGAGCCGGGCAAGGTTCGCCATCACCGTCTTGCGGTCCTGTCCGGTTGCCTCCGCGAGGTAGCCCACCGAGGGGAACGCCAGCCAGGTATCGCCGCTGGCGCAGTTGGCCAGAACCGTCAGCACGAACTTGGCCGACGACTGCTTGATAGGCAGCTTCAGCGCCCAGGTAATCGCCTCGACGCTCACGGCTGCACCTGCCATGTGATGTGGAACATGGGCAGCTTCACTCCGTTAAGTGGCTGGAGATCCGCCGGCCAGGGCTCTGGCAGTGGCGCACGCAGCACCTGCAGCCAGCGGAACGCAGTGGCCCGCGACACACCGAAGCGTTCGCGGAGCGCACGTGCGGTGAGGGGCATCCGCTGCTGGCGCGCCCACACGACCACGTCCATGTGCGGAAGCAGCTCCACAACGTCCGGCGTCAGCGCGTGCCCATTGGCCTCCAGTCGGGCGGCCAGCACCACGGCCCATTTGAGGGTTCCGGTACTCATGACGAAGAGCCTCCCGCGACGACCAGGGTCGGGCCAACCGTCTGGCTCTGCAGATGCCCCTCGATGGACGCAAGAATGGTCGCCACCTCTGCCTGCAGGTCCATTCCATCCCGCTGCGCGCGGCGCAGCGCGGGAACATCCCGGCCGTCGACGATGCCGTCGGCCATCACCTGTGCCAGCGCACCTATGGTTTTCCCGAACTCGATGGACATCCGGGAGGCGTTGAGCATCCCCGAATGCGGCTGCAGCTCCGGCAGGCGAGCGCCCATGAACCCGTAACGCTGCGCCAGCTCCCGGGCACATTCCTCGCCCCAGGGTGACGGCATGGCGGAGACCCAAGCCTCTTCCAGGTCCACCGGCAGCTTCACCGTGCCATTGCGGAACCGAGCAATCAGCTGCGCGTTCGCGCGCTGTGCCTTCTCGATCGCATCGGTATCGGTGCCCGTGTGGAAGTCGACCACACGCTCAGCCGGCGCCACGATTCCCATGTACGTCTCGGCCACCGCCTGGGCGAAGCTGGCATCGGTGTGGTGACTGTTCCGGATGCAGGCCGTCGTGTGCCGGAAGATCACGGCAGCGCGCGGCTCGCGGAAGGTCGGTTGAATCTGTTGCTTCATTTACGCACCTCGGGAGTAGATGCAAGGTGGTCCCCATGGACAGGACGACCACGCTCAAGGGATCAAAGAAAGGTGCCGCCCGCCTTGCGGTAGGCTGCGGGCACCACGCGAGCAGCCCGCAAGGAGGGCGACATGGACAACGAAACTGTTCCGGACGTGATTGCCGACTGGGAAATAGAGGTCAGCGACAATTTCCGAGGAGCCCAGCTCACTTTTCGTGCCCTCGGCAAGCCAGGGCATCCGGAGGCCGGGGGTACTTATGCATGCCGCCCGATGTTCTTAGAGCTCGAACGGCTGCGGCGTCTCCAGAAGGAGTTGGACGGCTTGATCCGCTACATGGAAAAGGGTGTCGCGGCACCCGGAGCATCTCTGCAATAGCGGAGGCTGGTCCGGCCATCTCAGGCCACCTCCACGGGGACGATCCGGTCGTCGTCGGGGTCAGCCGGTGGCGGCGCGGGGGCGGTGCCGGTCTGCACATCCAGCAGCCGCAGCACCTCCGGCACCGCCGGCAGCGCGCGCTCCTCCTCCCAGCTCTCCACCTGCTCCACCGGCAGCTGCAGCACCTTGGCCAGCTGCTTGTCGTTGCTCAGGCCCAGCTTGGCGCGCAGAGCGCGCTTGCTCATGCGGGAATCGACCAGTGCCGCAGCGGTGAGCGGGGCCGAAACCACGGGATCGCCAGATACGGCAACTTGCGCCGGGGCGTCACCGAAGACGTCCGGCCGACGGAGACTCCAAATTTCCGGAATCCCCCGGTACTTCCAGTTTTGGACGCGCTGCACTCCCCCCGCACGAGGGTCAAACCCAAGCTGGATGGCTATCTCAGTAGGGCCGCCAAGGCGATCAATCAGAGCGGCATCTGCATGCAGTTTGGTTTCCATGAATCGAGTAAACATCATGATGACATCAATAGTCAACTCTATGTTTATCGACTCGGGTAAACGTGACGTTTACGCTGCCCGGATGAAGAACCAGCTCACTGACTTCCAGCGTCGCTTTGAAGAGGCCATGGCGCACGCCGGCGTGGCCAATAACCGGGCGGCGTTTGGAGTGAAGCTGGGCCTCGAGGGGAACCAGAATCAGAAGTTGTACAACTGGTTCAAGCGCGATCAGCGCGTACCTGACGACCAGCGACGCCCGCTCGCGGCGCTTGGGATTTCTATCGATTGGCTAAACAACGGCGATGGAGAAATGTTCGTCGACCGCACGCCAACTCAAGTCTCACCGCCAGCGACACCCGGTGACTATGTTCGCGTCGAGCAACTGGACGCGACAGGGGGCATGGGCGGCGCAATGGTCAATGAAGATCATCCGGAGGTCATCCGGTCGGTTGAGTACGGAGAGGCATACATTCGGGCGCTGATTGGGTTCGTCCCACCGCCTGGTCGGCTGAAGCTTGTGTCCGGCACTGGCGACTCAATGCGCCCGGTGATCGAACCAGGCGAGCCCACCCTGATGGACTCCGGGGTCACGACCTTCCAAGGCGACGGCATCTACTGGATCGGCCTGGGCGACCGCCACGACGGTCACCAGATCAAGATGCTTCAGCAGCGAGGCGACGGCCTGTGGGTGGTGAGCGCCAACCCGCTCTACCCGCCATTCCCGTTCCCGGAGCATGGCCGTATTGGCGGGCGGCTCTACATCCGCCACAAGATCGAGCGGTTCAACTGAAAGCGTCGATGAAGTAGGCAAGGAGGCTATGGATGAACACATGCGGCACCCCGCTGCTCATCACAGAAATTACAGACCGCAGCACGGATGGAAGGACACTACCCTTCAAATGCCGGGCTGAGGATGGTGACCTTTACTATGTAAAGGGCCGATCAGCCAGCCATCACAGTCTCATATGTGAATGGATGGCCGGGCACTTGG
>NZ_LLXS01000051.1:0-18175 GCF_001431585.1 Stenotrophomonas pictorum JCM 9942
GTAAATGTCGCGCAGGGAACCGCTGATAATTGAGGGAGTTGTCGCCGCAACGTCGCCTGTTTCTTGCGGATAGGGCTTGCTGGTCAGATACGCCTCGGGCGGCGAGGCGATCACCACAAACTCATACTGCGGAATCGCGCCGGCCAGGTCGGTCAGGTCATCGTTTTCGACAACGATATAGGCCAGGCCACGGAACGGGGCGACGTTGCCGGCGCCCTCGACGGCGGTGATGGTTGAATCCGGCATCTGGGTTTCGGTGCCGTAATACAGCTTGGCCTTCTGCAGCCACTTGGCGCTGTATTTCTTGTCCTCGATCGTGGCGTCCGGGTCGCTGCTGTAGACCAGCTTTCCGTTCCGCTTGATATGCAGGAACCCGTAGATCGGACCCTCGCACACGCCGATGGCGTAGCTGCGGGTGTAGCTGTAGGTGGTGGTCTTGGTGCCGCCGCCCTTCCCTCGCGAGCGCTTGGCAATTTCCTTCAGCGTCGGGTCGCGCCAGATGATGTTGCCGGCGGTCGGAAATCGCCCATATCCGAAAGGCAGCGGCACGCCAACGTTGCTGGTTTGAGATGCTGCGTCGCTGAGTCGAGGACCCTTGATCTGTACAGGGTCAACATAGCCGCCGATGGCGGAGCCGATCATGAAGCCGATCTGCGTCCCGACACCAGGGATGAAGCTGCCAGCGACAGCACCGATTACGCCGCCGATTTGTGCGCCGCTCATCGGTACACCTGCCGGACGCGGGCGAGCCAGAAATCATCGAGCGGGTGTTCGGTGACGCAGCCCAAGATGCTGTCTGTATGGATCAGCGACAGGCCGCCGTGGATGTAATCGCCGACGATGCCGCAGTGCCGGATCACGCCCTTCTCGCCGTAGCTCATGGCCACGGCATCGCCGACCCTGGGACCATCGGTCACCGGCGGGCCGAAGTGGCGCTCCAGCTGCCGCTCCAGCTGCCCGGCATGCGGGTGGCGTGGGTAGTCGGCCAGATCGTGCTGGCTGCCGTAGGCGATCAGCAGCAGGCCGGCGCAGTCGATGCCGACCGCCGGGTCTCGCCCCTGGTGAATCCAGCGCACGCCCAGCAGGCTGCGGGCAATCTCGACCTGCTTCATGCGCTGTCCACCGATTTCACGTATGCGCCTGGCACGGCCAGCGCGGCATCGGCCACCGGCGTCAGGTGCTCGCCGCGGAAGTTCAGGACGTTGCCCTTGGCCTTGCAGGTCGTGAACTGCTTGTCGCAGTCCTGCCGGACGCGGAATGTATCGCCGGCCTCGATCGGGTATGGCATCGGCAAGGCCAGCCGCAGCGCGCGGTCGGCGCCGGAAACCGTGAAATCATCCACCTCCATCTGCGCGCCGGCATTGCTTCCAGTGAGCCACTCCAGCACGCCACCCGAAAACCAGCCATCGGCCTGCGACATCGCACAGAAGAACGACCGGGTGGTGTCGCTGGCTTGCCCTGACACGGCGCCAGCCGACCACACGAACGGCATGCCACAGCGTTCATCGCCATAGCGGGCGCGGCACGTGAGCGAGTAGACCTGCCCGATCGGCTGCTTGGCCTGCTGGGTGAGGCTGCGCCATTCGGTGCTCCAGCTGGACTCGGTGAAGCGGGTCTCGCCGCAGGTGCCGAACGCGACGATTTCATGGCCCTGCTGCAGGTCCAGATAGTTCACCCGGTAGATGGTCACCTCGGCGTAGTCGAAGATGCCGGCCAGGATTTGCTTTTCGGTGATGCCGGTATCGGACACCCAGCCGGTCAGGTTGGTGTTGTCCACGTCCATCTCGGAGTTGGCCTGCAGCCGCTCGGGCGCGAACCCGTTGTCGGCGCGGTAGGTGATCACCCCCGCGCCGTCGTCGTAGTGCAGCGGGGCGTCCAGGGTAGTAAACCCCAGCACCGTGCCCGCCCATGCCCCCCGGCACTCGATGCGCAGCAACAGGCACCAGCTGGTGGCGTCCTGCTGCAGGTGCTGCTGCAGCGCGATGGGGATGTTCTTCATCGCCGCACCTCCAGCAGGTCGATATCAGAGGAAGCCACGAAGCTGCCGCCGGATTTGTCGCCGATGGCGAAGGCGTTGTAGTCGTTGTCGAACCGGACCCACACGTCAAACTCGAAGTCGGCGGTATAGGTGCCCACCGGCCAAGCCGTGGCGGGTGTGAAGATGCCAGTGGCGTAATCGAGATCGCCAGTAATCGGTGCGCCATCGCAGTACAGCGCGAACGTTCCCGGCACCGGGGCCTGGATTAGCCGCACGGTTTCCTGCCCGCCGAAGGCGTAGGTCTTGACCAGCTGCAGCGGCTCAGTGGTCCCGGGCGTCGG
This sequence comes from Stenotrophomonas pictorum JCM 9942, assembly GCF_001431585.1. Lineage (NCBI taxonomy): Bacteria > Pseudomonadati > Pseudomonadota > Gammaproteobacteria > Lysobacterales > Lysobacteraceae > Stenotrophomonas > Stenotrophomonas pictorum. Next base: position 2,320 of record NZ_LLXS01000051.1, read on the forward strand.
GTGCTGGATCTCACTGGTGCCGATGTAGTCGTTGTGATCGCGGAACCGGAAGGCATGGAGCCGGCCGGCACAGGCGTGGTAAGCGGCCAGCACCGCATCCCGGGCTTCGGGCAGGAAGTTGCTGTACTGCGCCGAGTAGCGGTGGCGCGGGTACAGCCACTGGCGATTGCGCTGCTCCCGCCCGTTGGCCAGGTTGACGATCAGCGTGTTGTATTCCGGGCCGCCGGAGAACCCGAACGCCACCCGGTGATCAAGGCGTGCATCGATGAACATGATCAGCGGCCCCCGGTCCGTGACATACCGCGCGCCGCTTGCCGGCCCTGCTTGCGGTGGAACTGCTCTTCAGTGGTGCGATCCATCCGGCCCTGAATCGTCGTGTTGAAATACTGGATGGGTGCACGGCCGGCGCCGCCGCCTTCTGCCAACGGGGTGACGTGGCCACCGCGATCACCTGCCATCAACCAGGTGCGACCACCAGCGCTGTACAGCTCCGGGCCCTGCTCGTTGACTTCGTAGAAGCGGCCGGGCTGGGTGGATCCGCCGACGGCGCGACCACCGCCGAACATGGCGCCGAAGATGGATGACATGAACCCGCCCGCCGGGCTGCCTGCACCGGTGGTACCGAAGCCGCCCAGCAGCCGTTCCATCAGGTTTTCAGCGACGATCTGCAGCAAGCGCCGGTGCAGGCTACCCAGCGCATCCATAGCCGCGTCCTTGAAGCTCTTGGCGCCGCTGGCCCAGTCGGTGAGGAAGTTCGCGCCCTCACTGCGGACAGCATCCATCGCGGAGATGACGTCTCGATTGGCCTCACGTGCCTGCTGCAGCTTCTCGGTCGTTTCAATGATCGCCCGGCCCAGCGCCTCCTCCGCGGTGACGCCGGCCCACTTCAGGTTGTTGTAGATCTCCTGCGCCTCGGCCGACATGCCGAGCATCGCGATTTCATCGTTCAGGTCAGCCAGCAGCTGTTGGGCCGACTTCGTGCGGCGCTCATCAAGGCGCGCAAGATCGTCGGCGACCTGCTTCTCGGCGGACATCATGTCCAGCCGCTGCGCGTTGGTGACCAGTAGTTCCTTCTGCGCCGCGGTGAGGTTGGCCATGGAGCCGAGCGTGGTCTGGTAGACCATGCGCGCTTCCTCACCCTCCTTGCCGAACAGCGCGATGCGCTCGTTCTGCTGGTCGATCAGGCTCTGGTAGGACTTGGCCAGCGCCTCGGCCTCGCGCTGCTCGTCGGTCTTGCCGGCCTTGCCAGCTTCCCTCCCCTTACCTCCAGATCCGCCGACAGCGAGCGCCTTCTGCAATCGGGCCTGCAGCTCTGCTGCATGCTTTTCCGCGGCAATCTCACCGGCTGATTTCTTGAAGAACCCGATCGGCTCCTCTTCCTCGCCAGCCATGATGACGCGGGGGGGCTTCGCTGGCCCGCCGCCGAAAGCGTCGTCGACTTGCTTATCCCACCCGGCAGAAGCATCGGCATACAGCGCGGCGGCGCGCTGGAAGTCGCCAGTCATGAACAGCACCGCCGCGTGCGCCTGCGCCATGACCGTGGCGATGGTCTCGCCCACCAGCTTGAACGCGGTGACGACGAACCCGGACATCGCGGCGATCACGCGTAGTCCGTCAGCGATACGGGCCGCTGTGCTACTGACCCCGTTCCCATCCTTCGACAGCTGCACGAAGTTGTCGGTCAGCTTCACCAGATCGGGCAGCAGGTCCGTGGCAACCTGCAGCGCCAGCCCAAGCACGGCGGATTTCAGCCGAGTGAGGTTGTCGTTGAACAACTCTGCCTGCTGACCGGCCGTGGTGGATACATCCAGCCCAAAAATGCGGGCCTCCTCGCCCGCGTCCCGGATGGCCTGACTGCCATCCTTGATCAGCGGGATCATGTCCTGGAAGCTTTTGCCGAAGATCGCAAAGCCGGCAGCCATGATCTCCGGCGAACCCTTCAGCGCGGCGAAGCGGTCGGCGAACTCATACAAGATTTCATTGGACTTGCGCATCTTGCCGCTGGCGTCGGTCACCTTGATGCCCAGCGCCTCGAACATCTTGGCCTGCTCGCCAGTGCCGCTCATCGCCGCGGCCTGCGACTTGGTCAGCTTGCCAAGGGTGGAGGTCAGGGTCTCCATCGACACGTCCGCCAGCCCACCGGCATAGGTGAGGCGTGACATCTCCTCGGTCGGCAGCCCGACCTTCACCGAGGCCTTCGACAGTGCGTCCATGTCGTCGATCGCGGACTTGATCGCGGCGCTGGCCGTGGCAACGCCCGCCGCGATGAACACTCCGACGGCCTTACCCGCCTGCCTCGCCTGGTCCTCGTACTGCTTCAGCTCCGCCTTCCAGCGCTTCGCCTCTTTCTCGACGATGCGGGAGGCACGCCCCATGTCGGATTCGAATTGCGCCATCGCCGCGTCGACGATGATGCTGACCTTGCCCAGTGACATGGGAACTCCTCAAAAAGAATGCCCGCCGAAGCGGGGTCAGGTTTGTGTCGGGCGACGCTCGACGTGGCCGATCATCTGCATCTCTTCCGGCGTGAGCCCTCCAGCAGGTGCAGGGGAGCCCCACAGTTCGCGTGGCAGCAGGAAGTCTTGGAAAGAAACGGCCGATACCCCTTGCGGCCGGGTCGCGTTGAACACGCGTGCGGCGATCTGCGCCAGGATCATCTCGATCCGCTGATCCGGCGGAAGCTCTCTATCGACAAAAGCCCGATAGGCGTCCAGCTGCCATGCCGGCCACGTCAGGATTTCCCCCAGCGGCACCTTCAGGTCGAACGAGAGCCGCAGCAGGAAGCGCAGCCAGGGGTCGGCCGTTACTGCTTTTCCGCGCCGGCCTCCTCCAGATCCTTGTTCACGTCATCGGCGTGCTTGGCCAGCTGGGTGACCAGCCAATCCGGCAGCGCCTGAACGTCCTCTACCTTGGCGAAGACCTGATTCCCGTCCTCGGTGACGTTGCAGAACTGCACCAACTGGTGCCTGTTGATCAGCATGTCGCTGATATCCAAGTCCATGGTGTTGTCCGCACCGACCTTCACGCGCTGGCCGCGCGCCAGCTTCACGCGCTCACCACCGGTGATCCGGCGGAAGTAGACATCCTTCGTCTTGCCTTTGTGCTCGACCGTGCGCTTCTGCGGGCCTTCGCCCTCGAGCAGGTCGGCGAAGTAGTCGTTCTGTTTCTGGGACATGGTTCATTTCCTTGCGGACGGGTTCCAGCCGGATGCGCCACGGCGAACAGCGCAGAGCCGGCAGGAACCCGAATGCGGTAGCCGTTCGGGTGAGCCGTTGAGTGGTTGCGGGGTCAGGTCTTCCAGACGCGGGTCATCTCGCCGGAGATGCCGAGCGCGACGTTGGCGGTGACCACTGCGTCCAGGCCGACGGACTGGCGGAATGCCTTCACCGAGGCGAGGAACTTCTGGGAGGTACGGTCGGTGGCCGGCGGCTGTGCCAGGTCCAGACTGCCAAGCACGGCGGTGGCCGCGGCGCCGGAGCCGGCGCCACCCGTGAGGGCGACGGTGGGTGCAGAGGTGTAGCCGGTGCCCGGATTGGTAACGATGATCGCGGTGACCGCGCCGCCAGAAACGATTGCCGTTGCAGCAGCGCCGGTGCCGCCTCCTCCGGAGAATGCAACGGTCGGGGCGGTCGTGTAGCCGGTTCCAGCCGTACCGATGGTGACGCTGCCGACGCCCTTGGTGGCCGTCGGCGCAACGCCCACGCCATCGCTATAGCCGATGACAAACACGCGGCGCGCGTCGGTGCCGGCAAGGGCTTCGAGCTTCTGGTGGGATGCGCCCTTCGGGTCGACATTCACAGTCAGGCCGAGGTCGCCGTTATCCGGCAGGCCCGCCAGCTTCTCGACGGCCACCGAATCCAGGTTGGTGGTGATGATGTCGTTGGACTGCTTGCCGAAGTCGCCGTAGCCGGTGATGTTGCCGATCTTCAGCACTTCACTGCCGGGGGCTGCATCCGGATCGAGCATGTACAGCTCGGTGCCCTGGGTGCGGAGTTCATTGCTCATTGTTGGAACCCTCATGAAACCCCGGAAGCGGGGCACAAAAAAAGCCCGCCGGGTGGCGGGCCGCATACGCTCTGTGAGCGATTCGGTTATCGGTTGATGTGGAAATGCCAGTCGCTGAAGTGGACGAACAACCTGGTCTCTGTGTCTTGCTCGGGGCCGTCGGCGATCAGACAGTGGCCGTCTAGCTCCAGCGCGTCGCGCACCAGCTCGGCGATCTTCCGGCACTGGCCCTCGGTCTCGGCCATCACCTTCACAGTCGGCCGGAACGTGTCGATGCCTGGCCGGCCCGCGACGTAGTTCTGGGGCGTGGTGGCGATCTCCTGGATCGTGATGTACGGCGCCACGGCGTTCTCAGCGGCGATGCCGCTCTTGTAGATGCTGGCGGCCGGCACGAGCGCCAAAAGCGCAGGGGTCGCCGCCAGCAGCATGTAGACCGGGGATTCCATAGCCATCAGCGGCCCACCTTCTTCTCTGCCATCTCCACCGCGCGCAGGAACGCATCACGGAACGCGCGCACCGCCTGCTCGCCCTTCGCCTCCAGCGCCGGCCGCAGGAACGGCTTGGCCTGCATCTTCACGGTGCCAAGCTCCAGAAAGCGCCCATAGAACACCTTTCCGGCGGTGCGGACCCTCTGACCGGCCCGGCGCGCCCGGCGGTTGCGGACGTTGTCGGCGAGCCGCCGTGTGCCGCCCTTCATGCCCACGTCATAGCGCTCGGTCACGCCGGCCGCCTTGGGATTCGAATGCCGCTTCGTGACGATGTTGTCGCGCAGGGCGCCTGACCGAACGGCAACGCGCGCCTGCGCCTCGGAGCGGATCACCTTCGCCGCTTGCATCAGCGCATACCGCAGCGGCCCACCACCCTTGGAGCCGAGCGCCGGTGGCAGCGCGCGCAGGCGGTCGCCAATTTCCTTCAACCCGCGGATCTCAGCCATCGTTTACCCCAGCGCCCACCAGTAGCGTCATCATCCGGCGCGCGGTGGCGTCGACAATCGGCGGCGCCTTGATGCTCCAGACCAGGCCATCCCAGGCCACCCGCATTTCAGCGGTGATGCCGGGCAGATAGCGCAGCTCGAAGCGGCCAACCGTCTCGGCCCGGATGGACTCGGCGGCCAGGAACTCGCGGCCGGGCCCGCCGGTGAAGCTGGCCGGCACATCCGCGTGGACCTCGACCCACGACCATTCGCGGTCACCATTGGGCGCGACGACCAGCTGTCGCTCTTGGATCGCGATGCGATGGCGAAGCCGGCCGGATTTCATGGGAATACCTTGCGGAACGGGAACAGGAGGTTGTCCACCGTTGGGTTACCGATCAGCGGCCCGGCCGTCTGCGCCTCCCGGTTCTCGAACAGATCGCCAACCATCAGCAGCAGTGCGGAGCGGATTGCTGCCGGCACATCCGCTGGCGCGGTGCCGTACCCAGCCGTGAACCGAACCCGCACCGCACCAGACTCAGCGCGCGTGGACGGCCAAGTCGTGCCGAATGCGGGCAGCAGGCGGCCGTTCTCGCCCGCATCGACCTTGTAGGCAGACGACGAGAGTGTCTGCTCCGCGCCTGCCGGATCGATGTACGTCACCGACGTGACCGCCTTGAGCGGTGGGAGCGGCAGGCTGATCGCCGCGCCCCCGAAGGAGTCCAGCGACAGTTCCCACTCCTGCTCGACGAGCGCCCGACCCAATACGCCGGTCACCCCATCCAGGTGCGACACGGCGCCGGCGATCATGCCGGCCAGCTTGGAATCGTGGCCGGAGCCGAACAGCTCGAGGTGATCGCGGGCTTCACCGACCGTGATCGGTGTGGCGCTCGGCGGTGAAATCTGGCGCAGACGCATAGTCATCTCCAAAGCACTGACGACAGGGGCCGGATATCCGGCCCCTGCGATCAATCCTCTGCGGAATCCTTCAGGGACTCGGCGTACTTCACCGCGGCGGGATCAGCGTCCAGCACGCCGGGATTCCCATTCAGGGTTTCAGAATCGACGGTGATCACGTCGTTCGGCTGGCGGGATTCCCCATCGATCACGCCGGCCACCAGCACTCGCGCCTTGACCTTCTTGCCACCTTTCGGCGGCGGTGGGGGCGGCGGTGGGCTCCCGGCATCGCCTTCAGCCTTCAGGGCGTCGACGCTCTTCTGGAGCATTTCATCACGCTGCTCGGCCTCAAGCTTGTTCCAGTCCTCGGCAGACAGGCCGGAGGCGGCATGCGCGTATGCGACAAGGTTGCCGAGGGGAATGGCCCGGCCCTCCGCCAGTTCCACTGTGGCGGGGAAGCTGTCGGACCCATTGAGTACCACTGCGGGGGCGCTGTTCGCCGCGCTGTTCTTCTTGGACATAGCCGTTTCCTCTATCAACGAAGGGGCGCCCGGCCGAAACCGGGCGCCGCACATGCCTGTGATCAGGCGATGGCCGCGATCAGGTCGCGGAGTTCTGGTAGTACTTGACGGTGGCGCCCGACGTATCGAGCAGATTGCCGCCGGCGCGCTGCCAGGCCAGGAAGCCGACCTGCCCCTTCTTGGTGTAGGCCGAGTCGGTGAAGCGGAACAGCGTGGCTGCCATCACGTCGCGGATGCGGTAGTTCGACAGGCGACCGAACAGGATCGACTTCGCGTTCGCCGCCATCACCGCGACATCCTGGTTGACGGTGATCGGGCGGTTCAGCACGGTGGCCGGGGCGGAACCAAAGTCCGGCACGAAAATCGGGCGGCCTTCCAGATCCTTCAGCTTGCGCAGCACCTTCACGGATGCGTCGTTCATCATGAAGCCGACGCCCGGCGCGTTGCGATAGGCGGGATCCACCGCATGTTCCAGATCCACCAGGTCGTCGTAGGTGACGGTGGCGGTCTGCCCGGTCGCGCCCACCTTACCGGAGGAGGAGGCGGTCACGATGCCGCGCGGCTGGGCGGTGCCGGTGCCGGTGGTGAAGTACGTGTTCTGGATGCGGGCCAGACGCTCGGCCAGCAGGTCCACCACGATCGAATCGATGTCCAGCTGCGAGTCCTGCAGCAGCTCCAGCGGCACGGTAACCACCTTGGAGCTGAACTTGTAGGTGTTCAGCGCCACCGTGCCGAAGGCCGGATCCTGGTCAGCCGCCGACGTGTTCTCGGCCACCAGCTCACCGGTGTTGCCAGTGTCGTCCATCGCCGGCCAGTTCATCGGGTTGCCCTGGGTGGTCGCAAGGGGGGTCGCCACATCACGCATCCCGCCGAAGGCCTTCATGGCCTTGATCAGCTCGGCAGCCACCGACGACTCCACCGAATAGCCACCCTCAGCCGGCGTGGAGGTGGACATGGTGTTGCGGACGGTCTGCCATTCCTCGGCCGACAAGGCGTTGTCGCCGCCGCGCAGCCACTTGTTCAGCAGGGCATTGCGGACTTCCTTGCCATCGACCTTGTCGACGATCTCGATGCCCAAGTCGCGGGCGCTACGCTCGACGTCCAGTGCATTGACCTTCTCCAGGCGGTCGATCTCGGCCTCGATGCGGCCGATTTCTTCCATGTTGGCGTCGTAGGTAGTCTGGTGTTCCGGCTTCCAGTTGGCGCCGGTGTTGTTCTCCAGCAGATTGCGGGTGTCCTTCGCCAGAGCGGAACGGCGCTCCCGCAGAGCCTGAATCGACTTGCTCATTGTGTTTTCCTCGTGGGCATAAAAAAGCCGCCTTTCGGCGGCAGGGTTACGCGCGGGAGCGGTTCCTACGCGGATTTCTTCTTTTCGTGCACGGCCAGCGCGCGAAAGCGGTGCGCGTGCGCCAAGTCCTGATCCGATTCTTCCTGGCTGCCGACCACCTCGGGCACTGCCTCGGGCTGCAGCTCAGCCGGCGGGCGGTCGTAGGCCGACAGGTTCCAAGTGCGGGCCTTCGCGGTTCCGGACTCACTGCCCCCGGCAATCCTGTTGGCGAAGCCGTGTTCCACTGCCTCGGCCGCGGTGAAGTAGGTCTCGTCGTCCATCCACTGCTCTACCTGGCTACGCTCGGCATTCACCTTGCCCATGTAGTCGTCGACGATGGACCCGTCCACCTTTTCCAGCAGGTCGGCGGTTTCGCGCAGGTCGTGGCGATTGCCAAGGGCGAAGGTCCACCCGTTGTGGATCATCACGAAGGCGCCCTGCGTGATCTCGATCTCGTCGCCATGCATGGCGATGAAGGAGGCAGCCGAGGCGGCGATCCCGTCGATATGGACAATGATCCTGCCCTCGTGTTTCTTCAGCGCCGCCACCATGGCGCGACCCTCGAACACATCACCGCCGGGCGAGTTGATATGCAGATGGATGGTCTTACCGTTCAGCGGAGCCAGGTCGCGGGCGAACTGCTTGGCGGTCACGCCGCCATCGGTCCACCAGTCATAGCCGATGATGTCGTACAGGTAGACGGCGACCTCGTTGGAGTCCTCCCGGGCCTCGATCCGGTACTCGCGCGGCGCGTTGCGGTTAAGCGCCTGCAGCCGGAGCAGTCGGTTCATCATCTTGTTCATCAGGCTTTTCCTTGTCATCCGGCTTCTTTGCTGCTGCCGTGGGTTTGAACAGCACGTCACCACCGGGGACCGGCGGCAGGTTCTTCAGGGCGCGCACTTCGTTGACCGTCATCCAGCCCTGCGCGCCCGGCCCGCCAAGCGCCTTGCCGAAGTACTCGGCCTGCGACTTGGAGTCGCCTTCCAGCTGGCCGTCGACGTTGAACTCGACGAAGAATCGGTCCAGCCGCGGGAACAGCTTCCGGTTCAGCTCCTGCGCATATCGGTGCAGGTGCGGGCGCAGCGCATAGCGGACGAACCCCTGAGACATCTGCTCGATGCCGCTGCCCCAGCTGGTGCTGGCGGTCGTTTCACCTATCATGTGCGGCGGAACGCCGATCGCCCGGGCAATATCCACCACCTGAAACCGGCGCGACTCCAGCAGCTGCGCATCGGCCGCCGTCATCGACAGCTCCTGCACCTCAAGGCCTTCGGTCAGAATCAGCGGGATCTTGCTGTGACCCTGGCCGCTGCCGTACTTGGCGACCCATGCATCACGGAACTCCCCCTGCTGCTGAAGGCTCATCGCCTTCGGCGCTTTGACTGCGTACTGGATCGACGCACCACCGCCGAACGTCAGCGCGGCGTGTTCATCTGCCTTCAGTGCAATGCCGATGGCCTGCCGGGCGCCCAGGGCGATGACCGACGGAGAACAGGTGCCGTTGAAGCCGAAGTTCGGGAAGTGCAGAACGTCGTCCTGGTCGGCAACGAAATAACCGGTGCTGCCATCGGCCATTTGATCGTGGATCTTGTAGAGCAGGCGCTGGCCGCTGCGGGTGATCTCGACGTTGTCGCGCGGCACCGGAATCACGTTCGTCACCGCCGGCGAGTACTTGTGCGCGCGCACCAGGTAGGCGATTCCGTCCCCGCGCAGTAGGGTCTGGGACATGATGAACTCCCAGAAGGTGGCAGCGCTGAAGCGCTCGCACGGCTGCTCATTGAACAGCCACCAGTAGTCGTGATCGCCAGCCTTCTCCCGGCCGCGCCGGCCATCCTCTCCGACCGTCTTCCGGTAGAAACTGCACGGAGTGGTGGCGATCGCACCGGCCAGCAAGCGCACGCCCGCATAGACGGCGGCCACCTTCATGGCCGTCCGCTCGTTGACGACGGCGCCGGAGTCCGTGGCGCTGGCGCCGAAGATCTGGCCCATCCGGATGGCATCGGACGATGGAACGTCCTGGTATTCAACCAGCGCGCGCACCCCGGCAGCCACATGCGCCGCGCGATCCATGGCAAGCGCAGCACCGAGGCGCTCGCGGGCGATTTGTGCGGTCAAAGTGATACTCCCGTCAGAGCGCAACAAAGCCCTGTTGAATGGATTCCGGTTCGGCCTCGCCGCCGCTGACGCCGATGGCCATCAGCAGCGCGACGATGTCGTCGATCTTTTCCGGCGACCGCTTCTTGTCGGGCGCCATGTTCAAGTTCTGATCTCGCCGCGCCACCAGATTCGCAGCACACCAGGTCAATACCGGATCGCCACCGTGGGTCAGCTGCCCGCCGATGTAGGCCCGTTCGAGATCCTGCATGGCCGGGTGGAACGACTTCGGCCCCTGCACGAACTCGATCATCGGCACATCTTCGGCAACCAACCGGTTCACCAAGTCCGAGGCATTCCAGCTGTCGTAGCCGATCGCCTGGATGTTGAAGCGCTCCCGCGCCTCCAGCACCGCGGCCTCGATCACCGCGTAGTCGGTCACCTCACCTTCGGTCTGCTCGATGTGCCCGGCAGCAACCCAGCCCGCATACGGCACGGTTCCGCGCTCGGTGCGCTGCGCCACCGCTGCAGCAGGAACCCAGCGCCTGCCCCACGTCAGTATCCGGTCGTCCAGCTTCCAGATCAGACGGAACGCCGTGAGATCGCGGGTGCTGGCGAGGTCGAGCCCGCCCCAGCACGGAACGTCGAGCAGCTCCTCGAGATCCACTGCACCATCGCAGGCCTTCCACTTCGGCAGCAGGATCCAGCCGCCAGCTACTGCCGCCGGCCGGTTCAGCCGTTTGATCTGGAACTCGGCCAGCTTCGACGGCATCGCCTTCGCCTCGACCGCCTCCTTCCGGATCGCTGCGATCAGATGCGGGTTGCAGTCCGCCAGCGGATTCGCCTTTCGCCACGCCGACTCCGCGAAGTCGCCGTCCTCCTCGTCGACTGCGAAGAACACCGCCAGGAAGTGGTCGGCCGTGTCGCCGAACACGCCCTGCAGGAGCTGCTTGGCGAACTGCCGCATCTCGCCCCACGGGCCGGCGTTGGTGTAGCCCTCCGTCGTGGTGTAGAGGAACAGCGGATTGCTACGCGCGCCGGCTGCTGAGGTCAGCACGTTCAACAGGTCCGGCGTCTTGTGTGCGTGGATCTCGTCCAGGCCCACATGCGACGGGTTCAAGCCGTCTTGTGTCGACGCCTTTGCGTGAATCGGTTTGAAGCTGGCCCCGGTCTCGAACCGCGCGATCGACTTGGCGAACGTCTCCAGCCCGAAGGCCTCGCGCAGGTCGGCGGTCTTTTCGACCATCCGTTTCGCCACGTTGAAGATGATCGACGCCTGGGGGAACGTGGTCGCGGCGCTGATCACCTGCGCCCCTTCCTCTGGCTCGCAGCACTCGCAGTACAGCAGGATGCCCGCCGACAGCGTGGACTTGGCGTTCTTGCGCGCTACTGCAAACAATGCCGAGCTGAAGCGCCGCGGGTAGAACTTCGAACCATCGGCCAGCGTGGTCGCGCCGGTCGACTTGCGGAACCCGAACAGCTGGACAACGAAGAAGACGTGGGACGGGTGCAGGACGATGTCTGGCTTTTCCCACTTCCCCTCGACGTGCGGCAGTCGCTCCAGGAACCGGCACGGATCCGCCGCGTGCCATTCGTCGAAGTGGAACGGTGCCCCGCGCTTCTTTGCCCGCTTCAGGTCATCGAGGAACCGCTTGGCGCCGAGCCGAAGCAGCTTCCCGAACTCCCGCCCCTTCTTGTCCGCTACCGCCCGCCGCGCATAGTCGACCGCGATGGCGACATAGTCCCGCTCCTCCCCTTCAGCGCTTCCCGACCCCGGTGAACTTGTTCCCCGGTTTCGTCGTGTCGCCATTGGGCTTTACCTTTCCTTGCGCAACCGGCGTCAGGCCGAAGTCATTCATCAGCCCGCGAAGCTGCGCCACCATGGACGCGACCGGAGCCAAGCCGGCGGCATACATCTGCACCACATTCCCATGCAGGGCGCACAACTGGCCAAGCGCCGAAATACCGGCCTCGGTCAGCAGCTTGTTCGCATGGAGGATCGGAGCCAGCCGGTCCCACTCCTTGATCGCGTGAGCGTTCGGCAGCCAATCCGGCGCCGGCGGGATCTCTTCCACCAAGGGCAAATCGACAGCCGCCGACCCTTCGCGATCCGGCCGGTCCGTCCCGGCAACGATCTTCAGGTTTGAGGGCTTGCGTGGGTTTGCCATGGTCCTACCTGCGGGGTCTCGCTACCTCTGAAAAATCGAATTTTCCCAACTGACGGTGCAAATAAATGGCTGGGCGCACGTGTCGAGAAGGGGCCGCTCCAGAGTTTTGACCTCCCCCCCCTGCTCATCTCAGCCGGTCGTTCCATCCATGTATCGGTGGGCGGCGGGCAGATGGATCTGGCCGTCATCAGCAGTCGTCACATCGATCATCTGGTCCTGCTCGCGGTCCTCGATCAGAACGCCGGTCAGGCCCTGCACCACCAGCGTCAGCTCCTGCACGGCGGCGGTCAGCTCCCGGACGACCTGGGCATCTGCCGGAACTCCGGTTGGGCAATTCGCAGTCCATGTGATGTTCATGCCCCACCTACCTTCACACCAGCAATCCGGCACAGTGCGCGCCGCCACCACTTAGGGCGTGGGCATATAACGTCAGCCACGACCCCGGACAGCTCACCCAAGCGGGGGAGGCAGTGAATCTCAGCGCGCCACACGTCGCCTGGTTCGCACGACAGCGAAAGTCGCGTGATGCCCTGCAGCTCCGAGCCATCAGCAAGCACAACCCTTGTCCCACTCGCCAGCGAGGGATTCCCTGGCTTGCTGTCTGGGGGAATGATCGTTACCAGATTCATGCCTTCACCTTCCTGTTCCCGAATCCACCGTCCTCTGCTGCGGTCTTCCTGCTGTGGCATGGAGCGCACAGGGGCTGCAGGTTGGTCATGTCGTTGTTGCTCGGATCACCATTGATATGGTCGACGTGGTTTGCACCGCGGGTGTAACCCTTGCTGGCGCAGATCCTGCACAGCGGCTCATCAGCCAGGATCGCGGCCCGAAGCCGGCGCCATGCCGCACTGTTCGTAGGTAGCGTGCGCTTGGCCTGCCGGTCCACCTGCGGCGGCGTGTGCCGCCTGGTTGCCGGGGCCGAGGGCCGGTGCTTCTGCGGGGCGGCCGGCATCAGAACTCCTCCACATCCCAGCCGCCACCTTCCTTCTTGGCCTTCACCCGAACGGCGATGAAGCGGAATGGATACTGGGCCGCGGCGATCTTGATCTTGGCCCTGGCATCGTCCTGCCAGAACCCTTTGACCTCGTGCATCTCCATCACCCCGTCGGCGGCCATAACAGCGAAGTCCGGGGTATAGAACGTGCTGTCGGCGAGGCGCAGCTTGATGCCCTCGAACCGGTGCCATTGGATCTCGCCAGCATGCTCCAGCGCGCGCAGCCGGTCGGCATACGCGGCCTCTGTCCGGTTCATCTGGCCGGCCTTCAGGCGCCCAAGCGCCAGATGCCCACCGCTCTTGCTCCGCCTCATCACCGCCGCTTCGGCCATGACCAGGTACCCGGAATCAGATCTGCACCGGACGAACAGCGACAAGTCACCCAGTGATCGTCATTGCCATCCAGCAGCACCTTCAGATTCACGCGCCCATCGTCGAGGACCCGCACGATAACCGCCGGGCAGCCATCACCAGCGGCGACACAGCTCCCCTCATGGACCTGCACTCCAGGAGTCAGCCGCTCATCGATCAGCGCGTCCTGCTGTTCGGCCTTGCCTATCCGCCGCGCATTGATGATTCGTGCGTCGAGCTCACTGAGGCTGTAGAGCACCATTCGGCCAACCCGAGCAACGCGCGCCCTCACTGCCGGTCACCTGCGATCACGGCCTGGCAGGCCCGGAGCTGATCGTCCGCGTCTCGGCCGATTCGAACAATTCGCCCCGCAGCCTCTGCTCGTACTGCGGCTGCCGCATCACGTTCGACGGTGCTGGCGACGGCTTCGGACAGTAGTCGGGTCTCACAGCCGGCCCACTCTTGCCGCAGGCGGACATTGCCAGCACGCAGGTCAGCAACAACAGCAGCAGGGACGGCCGCGGCCGCTTCCCGGTCTTCTTCATGCTTTGCTCCGATATCGGCCATTGCCTGGCCTTGGGATTGCTCGATGGCCCGGGCGCCCTGCACTGCCTCGACCTGCTCCACCAGCTGCTTCACTTCCTGCCGGCTCTCGGCCAGATCGGCGGAGCGGTCGCGCCACTCGCGGCCAACCAGGCAGCCCAGCAGGAACAGGCCGATGCAGGCGAGGATGTGGGCGCGGGTGATCACTGGGGCACCTCGATGTTGTGCCGGCGCAGCTCAGACTCCAGCCGCTGTATCCGCAAGGTCAGCTCGTAGACCTTGGATTCCGCATCCCGGCGCGCCTTGCGCTCTTCGTCCAGTCCTTGCTCCAGCGCCACAAGTCGCTGCTCCTGCGCGTTGATGCGGTCACCCTGCTGATTCACCAAAGCGTCGTAGGACTTGCCGTCGGTGCTGATGAATCGGTCCCAGAGGAACTTGCCCAGCAGCGCGATACCGCCGCCCACTGCCACATCGGAGCCGGTCATATCGATCACTCGCCAACCTCGCCGCCTGCGAACACCTTCGCTTCATCGGCCCGGCGATTCACCAGCCCCTGCATGCGCTTGCCAGAGGCCAGTGTCCAGACGCCGAACTGCTTGCCGGCCGCCTCGGTCTTGCCCTCGTTGAACAGGCGCAGCAGCGTGGAACCCTCGAAGCGTTTGAGCCCGATGTTGAAGGCCAGCGAGGCCATAGCACCCAACTGCTTGTCCGTGGCCGGGCGCTTGAGCATGCGGCGCACGCCGTCCACGAACCGATTCACGTCCTGCTCCAGACGCTGCTCCGCCTGCTGCTGCGTCCACACGGTGCCGCGGCGAATGCCGGGGCCGGTAGCGCCATAGCCGATGGTCCACGGATCACCGCCGCTGGCAGGATCAGGGTACGCGGTCAGGCGGCAGCCCTCCCACTTCCGCACGACGGCGGCTGCGTTGTCGTATGCGGACATGGTTGCTCCAAGTAATAGGCGCCCGTCACCGCAGCCGGCTGGCTCGATGATTGGTCCGGATCGGGGGACGGGCGGAAACGAAGAAGCCCCGGCTTTCGGCCAGGGCTTTGGTGACAATTATTGACGGTCGCAGATTTCGACCATTTGGTGACGTCACTTTCAACTAAGAACTATGGGATCAACTTTTCCGCGTGCCCCCTCATGATCACATACGGTCTCATGAGTGGGTTTACAAAGCGATACCGGAATTTTCGCTCTGTTCCGATGCGAGTAATAACTGGGCCGCGCCCCTCCTCACTGAACTCTTTGAGGTGACGCGCGTAGTTCGGAATGTCCAGTGGACGTTTGGCAATAGCAGTCACCGGCGCACGCACAGCAGCCGCAGTAAAATATCCCATCTCGTCAACTTCAGCGATTGCGCATGCCAACAACACCTGTTTATAGATGTTTCCTGGCTGCTGACTCTTGATCGCGACGTAATAGGCCGTTTTGATCGACTCTTGCCACTGATCCAGTGACTTGAGAATTCCTTCATCGGCATGCGCACGCCGAACAAGCGGAGAATTGTCAAAAACTGCCGTCTTCGTGGCATTCAGAGCGAGCAGGTGGGCTATGTATGGCAACCCTTGGGACAGATTGCGCATATGGGCTTTGGCAGAGTCCTCGATTGCCATTCCTAGCCTTGCCATGCCCTTATCAAAGATCTGGTCGATTTCAGCATCTGTCATTCGCGGCATTGGAATTTGGACCAAAGCACGCTCAATGGATAGGTGGCCCTCAATCAGCTCCGATATGGATTCAGCAACACCGATCAAAAGTATCGACGCACTGACTCCAAAATCCGATAGACCCTTGATCGTATCGGCGACCAATGCCTGGACCGACTTGCTTTCAATTCGATCGAACTCGTCAAGAACAATTAGAACTGGCCTAACTGCGCTTAGTTGTGCAAGAACTCGGCGGACATCATCCGGCTGCACTTCATGGGGTAATCCCCCCATTAACCAGAGTTCTGAGAAGTAGAGCTATGCGGCCATGGCCAACCGCTGCTTGGGGGTGATGCCGCCCAAGGCCATGTTTGGGCGTTCATGGTTGTACAT
>NZ_LLXS01000052.1:0-8880 GCF_001431585.1 Stenotrophomonas pictorum JCM 9942
TAGCCCGCATGGCCGCTGGCGTCGCTGGGCATCAGGTCCGGGGTGAACTGCCCGCCCGGGTAATCCGGCTCCAGCGCCTGCGCCACGGCGGGTACCAGCGGCGTCTTGCCCAGCCCCGGCACGCCTTCGATCAGCACATGGCCGCCGGCCAGCAGCGCGATCAGGATCTGGTCGAGCACATCGGCCAGGCCGATGTGCTCGACCAGATCCTGATCGCGCTGCTGGCCGGCGGCCATGTGCTGATCGAAGGCGTGCCGGGACTGGGCAAGACGCTGCTGGTACGCGCGTTGGCGCAGGCGCTGGAGCTGGATTACGCGCGCGTGCAGTTCACCCCGGACCTGATGCCCAGCGACGTCAGCGGCCATGCGGTCTACGACCCGAAGACCGAGAGCTTCAAGATCCGCCGCGGCCCGGTGTTCACCAACCTGCTGCTGGCCGACGAGATCAACCGCGCCCCGGCCAAGACCCAGTCGGCGCTGCTGGAAGTGATGCAGGAAGGCCAGGTGACGATCGAAGGCCGCGGCTTCGCGCTGAGCCCGCCGTTTTTGACCCTGGCCACGCAGAACCCGGTCGAGCAGGAGGGCACCTACCCGTTGCCCGAAGCGCAGCTGGACCGTTTCCTGCTCAAGGTGCTGATCGACTACCCGCAGCTGGAGGACGAGAAGCAGATGGTGCAGGCCATCACCACCGGCCGCACCGCCAGCGACTTCAACCTGGCGCAGGTGCCGCGCGTGCTCAGTGGCGCCGATGTGGTGGCGCTGCAGAAGGCGGTGGCGGCGATCACCGTCGATCCGCAGGTGGTGGACTACGCGGTGCGCATCGTGGCCGCCACGCGCAAGTGGCCGGGCATCGCGCTGGGCGCCGGTCCACGCGGCAGCATCGGCCTGGTGCGCGCCGCACGCGCGCAGGCGGTGCTGGCCGGGCGCGATTTCGTCACCCCGGATGACGTGCGCGAGATCGCCCGGCCGGTGCTGCGCCATCGCATCACCCTGGCACCGGAACTGCAGATCGAAGGCCAGTCCACCGACGATGTGCTCACCGCGCTGCTGGCCAAGGTGGAGGCACCGCGCAAGTGAGGCCCGCCCCGCTGCTGCTCGCGCTGCTGGTGCTGTGGGGACTGCTGGGCGTGCCGGCGGCGCTGCATTACCTGCCGTTGCCACTGTGGCAGGCGGTGGCGGGCGTGATCGCCCTGCTTGCGCTGCTGGATGGACTGCTGCTGTGGCGCCGGCCCACCCCGCAGGTGCGACGCGAGCTGTCCGATTCACTGGCGCTGGGCGTGGAACGCGAAACCTGGCTGCAGCTGGATGCCTTCGGCCGCCAGTGCGTGGACGTGTTCGACCTGCTGCCCGATGGCTGGAACAGCCAGGGCCTGCCACGCCGGCTGACGCTGGCGCGCGCCAGTGAAACCCGTTTCAGCTACCGCTTCACCCCGGCCAGCCGCGGCACCTTCGTGTTCGATGGCGTGCACCTGCGGCTGCATTCGCCCTTGCGGTTGTGGCGCCAGCTACGCCTGGCCGGCACGCCGCAGACCGTGCGCGTGTATCCCAACTTCGCCCCGCTCACCCGCTTTGCGCTGCTCAGCGCGGAAATGGCCTCGCGCCTGGTCGGCGCCCACCTCAAGCGCCGCCGTGGCGAAGGCACCGATTTCCACCAGATGCGCGAATACCGGGTCGGCGACAGCCTGCGCCAGATCGACTGGAAGGCCACCGCACGCGCACGCAAGCTGATCTCGCGCGAGTACCAGGACGAGAAGAACCAGCAGCTGCTGATGCTGATCGATACCGGCCGCCGCATGATGGCCGACGACGGTGGCCTGTCGCACTTCGATCATGTGCTCAATGCCGCGCTGGTGGTGTCGTATCTGGCGCTGCGCCAGGGCGATGGCGTGGGCCTGTTCGCCAGCGGCGGGCAGACCCGCTGGGTGGCACCGCAACGTGGCATGGGTGGGATCGATGCGCTGCTGCGCGCCAGCTACGACCTGCAGCCGCAGCCGGTGGCCACCGACTATCTGGCCGCCGCCACCGAGCTGTCGCTGCGCCAGTCGCGCCGTGCCTTGGTGATGCTGGTCACCAATGTGCGCGACGAGGACATCGAGGATCTGCTGGCCGCGGTGCGGCTGCTGCAGAAGCGTCACCTGGTGTGCGTGGCCAGCCTGCGCGAACGGGCGCTGGATGAGGCACTGACCCGCGAAGTCGACACCCTGGCCGACGCGGTGCAGGCCGGCGCGATCGCCCGCTATCTGCAAGAACGCAGCGAGGCGCACGAAGCGCTGCGCAGCCACCGGGTGATGGTGCTGGATGTCACCGCCGAGGAGTTGCCGGCGGCGCTGGTGGAACGCTACCTGGCCGTGAAGCGCGACGGCCTGCTGTAAGCAGCGATGTAGACAGCGAAAGCTGTAGTGCCGGGCCAAGCCAGGCATTGCCTGAGCGGAGCATGGCCTGCGCCAAAGCGGCCATCGCACTCCATTGCGCACGCATCTTCTATCGCAGGATTTTGCATGTTTCCGCTGCGATGTCGTTGCAGCGCAAGACGCCCTGCATCACCGCATGCATACCCACATGATCACCGACACACCGTGGTAACCACCATGTAATGCTCGGACAAGAGAATCCGCCCCGCCTACCGCTGTACGGAAATTCTCTGCTCGATGAACGCTCGTCTCGTCACCCGCCGCCAGCTACTGCTCGGCGCAGGTGGTCTTGCCCTGCTGGCCGGCATGGCGCCGCGCAGCCTGCTTGCAGCTCCCAGACTCAACGCGAACCCTTTCACCTTGGGCGTTGCCGCCGGTGATCCATTGCCCGATGGCTTTGTCATCTGGACCCGCCTGGCGCCGGAGCCCCTGCAGCAACACGGTGGCATGCCGATGACCCCGATGCAGGTGCAGTGGGAAATTGCAGAGGATGAGCATTTCTCGCGTGTCGTGCAGCGCGGTGCGCATATCGCACGCCCCGAGCTGGGCCACAGCGTGCATGTCGAAGTGGCGGGGCTGGCCGCACAACGACCGTACTGGTACCGCTTCCACCTGGACGATGCCAGCAGCAGCATCGGTCGTGTCCGCACCGCACCAGCCGCTGGCAGCACGCCGGATGCACTGCGCATCGCCGTGGCCGGTTGCCAGCATTACGAAGCCGGCTACTTCTCCGCCTATCAGCACTTGGCCAATGATGGCGAGCTGGACGCACTGTTCCACTACGGCGACTACATCTATGAAGGAAAAGCCGGCAAAGGCGTGACCCTGGACGGTCGCAAGATCATGGTGCGCGAGCACCTGGGGGAGGAAATCTACGATCTGGCCGACTACCGTCGCCGCTACGCCCAGTACAAGAGCGACACCGATCTGCAGGCCGCACACGCGGCGGTCGCTTTCATCCCCTCGTTCGACGACCACGAGGTGGACAACAACTGGGCCGGCGAGTTCGATCAGGACGGTACGCCGCCCGAAGCTTTCCTGCTGCGCCGCGCTGCGGCACTGCAGGCCTGGTACGAGAACATGCCGGTACGCCGCGCACAGCTGGCGCGCCCGCATGGCCTGAGCATGCACCGTCGGCTCGACTACGGACAATTGCTGCGCATGCATGTGCTGGATACGCGCAGCCATCGCAGCGACCAGTTCTGTGGCAAGCCCGAGGAGCCGCATTGCCGCACCGATGTGGATGGTGAGGACAGCATGCTCGGCAATGCACAGCAGCAGTGGCTGCAGCAGGGTCTGGACAACGACGCACGCTGGAACCTGATCGCCCAGCAGGTGGTGTGCATGCCGCTGGACCGCCGTCGCCCGGATGCCACCGAGCCCGCACTCAGCGATGATGGCTGGGACGGCTACCCGCGTTCGCGCGCGCGCCTGATCCAGGCCATCCAGCAGCGCGGCTTGCGCAATGTGGTGATCGCCACCGGCGATGTGCACCAGCACTACGTCGGCCACCTGCCCTCCAATCCGCAGGACCTGGCCAGCGCCGCGGTTGCCAGCGAGTTCGTCTGCACCTCGATCAGCTCCAACGGCGATGGCGGCCTACTGCGCAAAGGCCAGGAACACTACCTGGCACAAAACCCGCACATCAGCTTCAACAACGCGCAGCGCGGTTACCAGATCTTCGATATCCGCGCCGACCGCTGGAGCACCGAGCTGAAGGTAGTGGACCGCGTCGAACGCCCGGGCGGACAGCTGTCCACCGTCGCCCGCTTCCAGCTCAGCCCCGACCGGCCGCAGCCCGAACGCATCTGACCGAATTGCCGGCGCGCGCCGTGCACCCTCGCCGTTTTCTCCCCGATTGGAAAGCCACGCCCATGACCGTATCTCCGCGCCTGCTGCGTACCGCGCTGCTGCCCGCCAGCATCTCGCTGGCGCTTGTCCTGTCAACCCCGGCCTTCGCCGCCGTACCACAGACCGCCCCCGACGCCACCCAGCTCGATGCCGTGCAGGTGGTGGCCGGCTCCATCCAGCAAGGCCAGGAACAGATCGAGATCCGCCGCAACACCGACGGCATCGTCGACAGCCTGGTGCAGGACGATACCGGCGATCTGCCCGATCAGAACATCACCGAGGCGCTGCGCCGCGTGCCCGGGGTCGGCACGCTGTACCGTGACGACGAAGGCCAATTCATCACCATTCGCGGCATCACCCCGGATCTCAACCACACCATGATCGACGGCATCACCATGATCTCGGTGGGCGATTCGGGCGATGGCACCCGCCGCGTCGACATGGGGATGATCCCCAGCCAGGTGGCACGCCGCACCGACATCTACAAGACCTTTACCGCCGACCTGGAATCGGGCTCGGTCGGTGGCGTGGTGAACCTGGTGCCGCGCAGCGCATTCCAGAACGGCGGCAAGGATGCCTTGATCGTGGACGCGCAGCTGAACTGGGCCGATTACAACACGGTGCCCAACACCAACAACCTGCACGACGACCACCGCAACAACCTTGGCAAAGGCCTGAGCGCGCTGTGGTCGACGGTATTCGGTGCCGATGGGCAGTGGGGCCTGACCCTGGCCGCCAACGCCGGCACCCAGCAGCGCGACCTGACCAAGTACAACGCCAACGGCCTGATGTTCTTCGACCAGTCCGGCAAGAAAATCGCCTCGCCATCGGCACCGGGCTGGAACGGCTACCGCGCCGTACCCGACACCGCGCGCAGCTATGACTTCAACAACCGCGTCTCCGACCGCAAGGGCATCTCCGCGCGCCTGGAGTGGAAGCCCAACGACAGCAGCTACCACTCGCTGCTGCTGTACGGCTACGGCCAGGACTACACCGAGAACCGCAACGAATACAGCCTCAACAGCTTGTCGGGCATGCAGAACCAGACCGACGCCTCCGGCACCTTGAGCGTGGGACGGGCCGATACCGCGTTCTACATGGACACCATCGACCGCCGCAGCCGCGGTGCGATCTACCACTCACGTTTCGACTTCGATGAACTCAGCCGCCTGGATGTGCGTGCCGGCTACTCGTTCTCCGGCTACGACAATACGGCTCCACAGGTGCGCTATCGCCTGAGCAATGCCGGTGGCCTGCTTGACTACTGGTTCGATGGCAAGCACTACGGCTTCGACGTGCGCGAACCAGAGCGCTATGGCAACGCCAGCGGCTACAAGCTGGCCAGCGCCTCCACCACCCAGACCGCCTCGGAAGCCGATGCCACCGAGTTCAAGCTGGACTACAGCCACAACATGGACAACGGCAGCCTGGGATGGGGCTGGAAGTTCGGTGCGGGCCTGCGTGACTATGCGCTGGAGCGCGACGTCACGGTGACCAACTACGTCATCAATCCGGTCTTCACCCTGGCCGGCTACAGCGACTACCATTTCACCCCGGGCTATTTCCCGCTGCCGTCGATGGTGGTGGACTACGCCAAGTTCCGCGATGAAGTGCTGCCCACGCTGGGCATCAACGCGGCCTCGTCACTGAAAGCCTCCGGCACGGAAGACTTCCGCTACGACGAGACCATCGGCTGGGGCTACGGCATGTTCGGCTATGCCACCGACAGCACCAAGGTGGTGGCCGGCCTGCGCTACGACAAGGCGGACTACACCGGTCACGCGCCGGAAACCGTCAATGGCGTGTTCGACCCCCGCTTTGTCCCCAGCAAGGGCAAGTACGACCATTGGCTGCCCTCGGCCAACCTGCTGCACAGCTTCAACGACAGCTGGCGGCTGAAAGCGGCCTATAGCCGTACCCTGGGCCGGCCGATGCCGAACCAGATCGCCGAACCTTCCACCATCAACCAAGAAAACCAGACCATCAGCCAGGGCAACCCGGACCTGAGGCCACGCGTGTCGGACAACTTTGACGTGGCGGTGGAATGGTTCATCGATGGCTACGATTCAGCGATGACGCTGGGCCTGTTCCACAAGCAAATCAAGGACGACATCTTCCGCCTGGCCAGCGAGGTGCAGATCGACGGCCTATCGTGGCTGTCCACCCGGCCGATGAATGCCGAGGGCTCCACCATCAGCGGCGTGGAGTTCGGCTACATCAACAACCGCATCCCGCACCTGCCCGGTTTCCTGAGTGACAAGGTGGGCATGTCCACCAATCTGATGTGGTCGGATGGATCGATGGACTACATCGCCAAGGGCCAGCGTCACCAGCTCGACCAACTGGTGGACCAGAGCGAATGGCTGGCCAACCTCGCCGTGTTCTATGCGTTGCCGCAAGGCGGCGAGGTGCGCCTGGCCTGGAACTACCAGAGCGCCAGCCTGACCACACTGGGCGACGAGCCCTATCTCAACCGCGGCACGGACGATTACGACAGTCTGGACTTCAGCCTGCGCCACCACTTCGGCACGCATTGGCTGGTGAAGTTCGACGCGCGCAACCTGCTCAACGAGAAGCGCAATCTGGCCGTGGGCGAGGATCTGGAATGGTGGCGCTCAGAGGGTGAGTCCGGCCGCACCTTTAGCGTGCACCTGATCTACAAGATGTAAAACAAGCAAGGCCCCGCGATGCGGGGCCTTGTCCTGTTCTAGCGTCCCGGCCGATCGATTACAGATAGATGCGGGTGCTGCCCTGCGGCGCGTCATCGATGATCGCGTGCGGCAGGAAGCGGGCGCTGTCGCGGGTGATGCGGCTGTCGTCCTCGCGGATGCCGATGCCGCAGGCCTGATCGCCCACCACCCAGCTGCCGACCAGCGGATAGTTGCCCTCGAACACCGGCAGCGCATGGAACGCCTGCCGGATGCTCGGCCCGGTGTACGGCCCTTCGCTTTCCTGCCAGCGGCCATCGCTCATGTGCATGGCGACATTGGCGCCCTCGCGCGAATGCAGCGGCTTGCGCACCCAGCCGGCCGGCAGCGCGCTGCCATCGTCGAAATGCGCTTCCAGCAGGTTCGGATGGCCCCGATGGCGCTGCCATAGCAGCGGCAGGATGCCCTTGTTGCTCAGCACCGCCTTCCACGCCGGCTCCAGCAGCTGTACGCCGGACTTGGGCAGCGCCGCGCCGAACTCCTCGCGCATCAGGTCTTCCAGCGGGTACAGCTTGAACAGGCTGCCGATCACCCGATCGTCCAGATCGGTGAAACGGCCGTCGGCCGACAGGCCGATGTCCTCGATCGCGATCGCCGCGCCGTGCAGGCCGGCCTGCGCCGCGCAATCGCGCAGGTAATCCACCGTGCCCTGGTCCTCGCTCGACTCGCCCACCGCGCTGAAATACAGCGGCGGCGGCAGCCGCGCCGCCAGTTCGGCAAAGCGCTCCACCAGCGTTTCGTGGATCGAATTGAACTGGTCGGCCTGCAGCGGCAGCGCGCCACGGTTGCGCTGGTCCTCCAGCCATTGCCACTGGAAGAACGACGCCTCGTACAGCGAGGTGGGCGTGTCGTAGTTCAGCTCGTACAGCTTGGCCGGGCCGGTGCCGTCGTAGGCGAAGTCCAGCCGCCCGTACAGATGCGGATCACGCCGGCGCCAGCTCTCGGCGATCCAGTCGCGAAAAGCTTCCGGGATGGCCAGCTGCGCCATCAGCGCCTCGCTGGCCACCACCTCGCCCACCAGATCCAGTGCCATCGCATGCAGTTCGGCGCTGGGATCCTCGATGTCGTGCTCGATCTGGCGCAGGGTGAAGGCGTAGTACGCGCTTTCGTCCCAGTACGGGGCACCGTCGATGGTGTGGAAGCGGAACCCGGCCTCGGCCGCGCGCGCGCGCCAGTTGCCGCGCTCGGCAATTGCGATACGCCTCACCGCATCAACCGCCGACGCTGCTGCGGCCGCCGCTGCGCGTGCCGAAGCCGCCACGGCTGGCGGTCACCGCGCGGTTCGGGGTCGCCGTGACCGGGGCCAGACCGGCCTTGCCGGCACCGATGCCGCTGGCGGTGTTCAGGCCGCCGCTGCCGCCCGGTGCGGGCTTGGCCCAGCCATTGGCCTTGTCCTTGAAGGCCGGCTGCGCGGCCGGGGGGGCGGCCACCGCGCCGCGGCCGCTGTTGAGCATCTGCGACATGAAAAAGCCCATCATCATCGGCCCGATGAACGAGGTGCCGGCGCTGGTGGTCTGCTGCACGCACTGCTCGGCCGGGTATTCCTTGGCACACTCGGCCTGGCTGGCGTACTTGGGCGCGGCGTCGGCCGCCTGCTGCTGCGCGGCGGCAAACGCCGTGCGGCACGCGGACGGATCACCGGTCGCTTCACCGCAGGCCTCCACCGAGGTGTACAGCCCTTCCTGCACCTGTACGGCTTCCTCCTTCTGGCAGGCGGTAAACAGCAGCGGCGCGGCGCTCATCAGCAGCAGTGCGGTGGTCCTGGATCGCTTCATCGTCGATTCCCCGTGAAAGTCGTTTCCGAATGATGCCCGATCCAGCGCATCGGGCGGAAATCGGCAGCGCGGTCAAACTGAATCGGCTTTCAGTTGCAGGCACGCAGACAGCGTCGCGATGGTTGCAGCTGCAACC